>DKNM01000022.1:0-1824 GCA_002470695.1 Candidatus Neomicrothrix sp. UBA7388 | reverse complement strand
TAATTAAGCGTCTGCTTCGTGCCCCAAATTGCCATCGGGCTTTTGGAAGCTATTTCTGAAGCAATGCTCATCACAGCATCCGTCATAGCATCTTGGTCCGGGTAGACCTCATTGACGAATCCGCGCTCTTTAGCCTCCAGTGCTGACATGTTTCGTCCTGTATACGCAAGTTCCCGAACCACTCCTTCCGGAACTAGTTTCGGCATTCTCTGGAGCGTCCCCACGTCCGCAGTCATTCCAATATTAATTTCGTGGATACAAAAGAAAGCGTCTTCTGTTGCGTAGCGAAGATCAGTCGCAGAGATCATGTCTATCCCACCGCCGATGCAGGCGCCTTGAATAGCTGTCAATACTGGTAGGCGGCTTTCCTCTAGACAGCTAAAAGACTTCTGTAGGTCTAGTGCGGTGGTCCGAAAACTGGCCCGTTGACGGCTGATGTGAGAGGCATTTTCCTGCGCCCCGACGTCGTTGCTGCCAGCGAAGACACTGAGATCCATGCCTGAGCAAAAGTGGCGGCCCTCGGCACTCAAAACGACAACCCGTGCATCGTCGCCACGAGATAACTCTTCGATGATCAATGGTAATTCTGTCCAGAACTCGGGGATCATTGAGTTCGCTCGGTCCGGTCTAATCATCCTTAGATGAGCAACGCTATTGCTAATTTCGACGTCAAAACAGGTGTAAGTCACGACGCGACCTTAGATCCAAGTGGCCGGGGATGCGACCCTCAAAAAAAGAATGACGCGAATCATCCAGAAAGCGTCACGCCCGTAATCAGCGCAGCTATCGAGGAAACGAGCGCGAGTGCACCGGCCATGGCCTTGACTGCGGAGTTGCTGGCGGTCTGAAACAGCCACGCTGTTACGCCGGACAGGGTCACTGAAAGTATTTTTATTCCAAACAGAGCCATCCAAGCGACACTCGTGCTTGTAAGTGAAGTCATACTCCACACTCCGGTAAAAATTGCTAGTCCGAAAAAAGGCCAAACGACTCGGCCGAAAGATCGCACTAGGGCATCAATTACTTGAGGTTGTGTTTTGCGAAGCGCAAGAACTGCACCAATCAGGACAACTTGGCCGCCGACCCAGACACAAACTGCCAAAATATGGAGCACGACTCTCAATGTCTCGAAATCGAAATTTATAGTCCTCAAGTGCGTACCCTCGCAGCAGTACTCATTCCGCTGCTTGAATTTCCATAAGCCTTATCTTTTAGCAGCCTAAGAGTTCGCTCATATTCTCTGAATAAAACTTGTTGAGAACGGCTTCTGACATGCCCTCAAGCGATGATGCGAATCGTCCTAAAGGATTTCTCCCGCCCTCAATGTGGGGATAGTCGGATGAGAAAAGATATAGGTCAGCGTTAGATTCCTTAATCATGGATCCGACGTCTTCGAATGGATACGGGGTAAATGCCATCTGACGCGAGATTAGTTCTGAAGGCGGAGTCTGAAGCGCCGCTAAATCTGGTTCAGAACGTTTCCAGATCTGAGCAATGAGATCTAAGCGGCGGAGAAACGAGGGTACCCAGCCGGCGCCTAATTCGATGACACCCCCGCGTAGTGCCGGGTGGCGCTGGAGAACGCCATCTAGAACTAACGCACCCACAAAATTCTCAGCAGCATGGTGCAGCGCGATCATGTCCTTGCCCCGAACGTTCTCACCTCCCCCTATCCAGTCATTAGGGATGGGCCTGCCGGTGTTCATCCAGTCAGGTTCAATTTGAAGAGGGTTCCCGCCGACGTGTAGGAGAAACGGTATGTTGGCCTCAGCTAGGCGAGACCAGATCGGGTCAAGTAAATCGTGACCAGGTGATCCGCCTCCT
>DKNM01000118.1 GCA_002470695.1 Candidatus Neomicrothrix sp. UBA7388 | reverse complement strand
AATTTTATAGGCGGCGGGCACGGCGGCATTCTCTTTAGTCTCGGAGATATTGCCATGTCATTTGCATCGAATGGGTACGGAAGACAATGCCTGGCAACACAAATCAATATTTCCTATCACCGAGGTGTGCTTCCTGGTGACCTGATTGCTGCGGTCGCAACGGAAATAAATCGAACACGCCGATTCGCGCACTACAGGCTCGATTTATCAGTAGAAAAGAAGTTGGTGGCGAGTGCCACCGGGACCACCTATCGAACCAACGAGTGGCACTTTGGTGACGAGGCGTGGCCGGACACATGGCGAGAAAAGTATTGAAGCCGGCGATCAGACTGACCGCAGCGCTGATCGCCGCTACAGCGTTCACCTTTTCTTGTTCCTCTGATGGTCCAATTGTGGTTCGTGACCCCAACCCGATGATCGTTGAGAGTGCCACAACGATCGCTCAAGAGGAGAAGCCATCGGCAAGCGCGGGAGCTAGCGATTCTAGTTCCGGGCCATCTCCGAAAGTCACGACGAGTGGCGGATCAGCTTTAATTCTCCTTGCAGGCGGTCCGATGCCCATTACTGGATGGACACCTTGGGATCATGTTTGTTCATGGGCTTGTCGAAATGTTTTGGACCAAGTTTTGGAAACTCTTGCGATCGTTTTGCCGGACGGGTCGACAGCACCGCTTTTGGCTGAGCAAATTGAGCCAAACCCAAGCATGTTGAATTGGACGGTTACGTTACGACGCGATTTGAACTTCTCTGACGGGCGACCTGTAACTGCCAACGTGATTAAAGATGGCTACGAGGAATTTCTTAAACGAGGTGAGGTCACCAGAGGCTTGCTGCGCGACGCTCGCATTAACGCCATCAAAGTGCTTGACGAATATCAATTAATGATCGACTTAAGCGAGCCGAATCCCAGCATCGATGTAGTTCTGGCGGGTCCCCTAGGCAGAGTCTTTTCAGTAGAGGCCGCTAGAAATGACCCGGCTGCCTTTCTGAGGAGTCCCGTAGGCACTGGCCCGTTCGTGATGCAGCCCTGGCAGCCAGATACTTCAATCCGTTTAACTGCAAACCGGGATTATTGGAGAACAGGGTCAAATGGTGACCCTCTCCCTTTGCTGGACGGCATCACTTTTGAAGAAGTTCAAGATGAGCAAACAAGAGTTGAGAAAGTGCGGATGGGGGAGGCAGACTTCGCTCAAACCCGATCCGCGCTCGCTATCGAAAACGCGCGCGATAGTGAACTCATCGTGGTATCGCGAAGCGAAGATAATGTTGGGGTAATCCTCTTCAACACTATCCGGCCTCCAATTGATGATGTCCGGGTCCGACGAGCACTCCAACTTGCGTCTAGCCAAAATGAGTTAATTGAGGCTTCGGCCGGCGCAGGTGCGGGTGAGCCGGCTACTCAATGGTTCGCTCCCGAAAGTCGGTGGTGGTCGGGACTCGCAGCCGAACTATGGCCGGCGCAGGATACAGCGAAAGCGAAGGAGTTACTGGAGCAATACATTAACGACGGCAAACGATCTGATAAGAAACAACCCGGAGACAAAATCTCGTTAGATCTGCAGTGCACAGATGATATTCATCTAGACGCAATGATTCGAGAGCTTGCAGAGCAGTGGGAGTCCACCGGGTTAATTGATGTCAACGAAGAAACCATTACTCGCAGTGGCTTGATTCAGAGAGTCCTCGGTTCCGTTACCGATCGACCCGGGTTTAGTGGAGACTTTATGGCTACCTGTTGGCGAGTAGGAGGCGAGTCTGACCCCGCAATGATGTTCGAATCTCTATTCGGACCTATTCGAACCTCACCCCTTAACGTCACTAACCTCCACAACGAAACGCTTACGGGCTTTGTCGATTTACTGCACTCGAGTTCAGTAGAAACCGTCCGCCAAGCTGCCGTCGAACAACTGATGCTTACGCTTGTGGAGCAAATGCCAATGATCTACCTGTCACACACCGAGTCGGCCTTGATCGGCCGCAAGGGGACTGAGGGATTAGGTTCATGGGCATTGCCAGATGGTCGTCAAATGTTCGGACAAGTAGCCGGAGTGGGTCGATGGGCTGAAGTACGAGTGTCCGATGAATAACAGCGCTGTTTCTCTAGAAGACTTAGGTTGGTCACCAGCGCACTTCGCATTGCCTCACTTGGATGCGAATCAATGCCTAAGCAGAGTCACGGTCGAACATCGAGGTGGTTACGAGCTGGCCGGGCCCGAAGGCGTCTTCGAGGCCGTGCTTGACGGATTATTGCGTGAGAGTGCAACCAACCCCACCGATTATCCAGCAGTCGGTGACTGGGTGATCCACTCTATGGACCCCGTAGACCATCATCGAAGAGGCATCCAAGCAGTTCTTCCGAGAAAATCCAGAATCTTGCGGAAAGCCCCCGGTGCGGCTCCAATTCCCCAAGTGGTTGCTGCGAACGTTGACGTGCTAGGAGTAGTGATTTCGGCAGACCAAAGTCTTGATCTGCAAATTGTCGAACGATATTTGGTAATCGCCGAGGGCGGAGGCGCCTGCCCAGTAGTTATTGTCAATAAAAGCGATCTAGGTGGTGCGGCGAGCACTCGGGATCAACTGATGCAGAGGGGAATTAGCTGCCCTATCGCGGTCATTAGCGCAAAAAACGGTGAGGGGCTTAGCGAGATATCGAGACTCTTTGGTGCGGGCGACACACTTGCTGTCACCGGCCCATCAGGTGTCGGCAAATCAACATTAGTGAATCGTCTTCTGGGCGAAGAAAGCCTAGCGACGGGGTCCGTTACGCAGGACGGCAGCGGACGCCATACGACAATACGCAGGGAGCTATTAGTAGTCGATCACGGCGTTGTCATTGACACTCCAGGACTTCGCGAAGTGCAGATTTGGGACAGCATGGGTCTCGAAAAAGTTTTCTACGAAATCAGCGCCGCTTCTCGTAATTGTAAATTCGCTGACTGCACTCACCGAGGTGAACCGGGATGTTCGGTTCTATCGGAAGTTGATGGCGGACAAATAGATATAAATCGATTGAGTTCTTATCTATCCCTCTGGGAAGAAATTTCCATACTCGAGCGTGAAATCGACGAATATCAGCGATCACAGCGCCGTCGTCGCGACGGGAAGCGAACCTAACGACCGCTGAAGCGCGGTGGCCGCTTTTGCATGAAAGCCTCGACGCCCTCGCGATAATCGGCGCTGTCAAAACACGCATCCACTAAGAGATTTACAGCGTCGAAATCTTGACTTGACTCCGGCTTGGCCCACTCGTCAATCCCTGCCTTCGCAGCGCGGATTGTCAACGGAGCGTTTTCGCAGATTCTCTGCATCCATTGGTCGGTAACGGATTCCAATTCGGCTTTTGGCACGAGCTGATTTATTAATCCCATTGTCAGTGCTTCCTCTGCGCCGAACCGATCTGCAAGAAACAAAATTCGCTTGGTCGCTGATGGTCCGATCAGTTGAACTAACTTTCCCAAGCCGCTCGCCCGGTATCCAAGCCCAAGCTTTGCAGCCGGAATTGTGAATTTTGCATCGTCAGCGGCGATCCTTATATCAGCCGTTAATGCAACTGCAAGGCCGCCGCCTATGCAATAACCGTGGATCATAGCTACAAGGGGTTTGGGCATCGTTGACAGCGCTTGATAGGCCAAATCCGAGACGTTGTCATACGCTTGGTTTGCGCTACTGTCAGTTCGTTTTTCATCAAACTCGCTAATGTCAGCTCCTGCTGCGAATGCCTTTTGCCCCGCTCCTCGCAATAAGACAACCCTGATTTCAGAATCGCCCCCCAGCTCAAGTGCGGCATCAAGCAACCCCTGCCACATCTCTGTGCTAATAGCGTTGTGGCGCTCTGGGTGATCGAGAAGTATTTGACCGACATGCCCATTTTTCAGAATTTGCACATTTCCACTCACGTTCTGAACCGTACACGGCATTCGACAACATCGTTGGGTCGCTAACCTCAAGCTGTGATGGCAAGAGCTACCTTGCGAATTCAACTACTGCTTTTAGTGACTGGCATAGCCCTGAGCTGTGCAGCCACGCCAGAAACCGCTCGTTCACTAAAAACTCCGACGAGTGAGGCGGTGGTGGCAACTGTTGAACAAAGAGAAGACTCAAACCAAAGGGCGGCAACAGGCGAGCCACCGGAAGACCTCGAGGTACTAGTAGCTCCCTTGCCCAGCGGAAGGCGAGCATGGCCGCTTACCGGTGTCGCAACCGATGCAGCGGGCTCGTGGCCGGCACTAGTTACAAAAATCGATAATCATGATCGAGCGCGCCCGCAGTATGGAATTAATTCAGCTGATGTGGTGTTCGAAGAAATAGTTGAGGGCGGATTAACTCGTTTTGCGGCTCTGTTCCACTCCGAGAATCCGGAAGTTGTAGGCCCGATACGTTCCGTTAGAACCAGCGACTTCGATTTGCTGCGAAATTTAAATCAGCCCTTGTTCGCTAATTCAGGAGGTAATGAAGCAGTCTTGGGTTTGCTCAAGGAGATTGACTTTGTAGATGTAAGCTCCAACGTTGCATTTGATGCCTACTTCCGGTTGGATGAAAGACCCTCGCCACATAACTTAGTGACAAATGCGGTATCTCTTCGTGAAGTCGGTTCTGAGCGAGGATCAGGAGGA
>DKNM01000068.1:10046-13279 GCA_002470695.1 Candidatus Neomicrothrix sp. UBA7388 | reverse complement strand
CTCCCCGCTCTTTTAGCGCTTCGTAATAAAGCTGGGGATAGCTGATGCTTACTTGGAGCGTGGTCGCATTATTGGCGTTCGGCGTTTACGGGCAGCGCGCCTTGGGCATGGCGTTAATTGATCCGAAACGGATGAGCGGCCAGGCTCGAAGCGTCCTTGCGATGATCCCACTCTCCATTCTGTGCGCGGTAACCGCTCTTCAAACACTCAGCACTGAAGGCGAACTTGTTGTGGACGCCCGCATCGGCGGCATTGGCCTCGCTGCTCTTCTGAGTTGGAAGCGTGCACCGATGTTTGTTGTAGTGATTGGCGCTGCGGGCGCGACTGCTGCGTTGCGGGCGCTCTAGTGGCTACCTTTAATGCAGTTGTATGAATAGTTCGCCACGACATCCCCGTTTATTGAAGATGACGGACCCACCCATAATGGTGGGCCATCGCTGTTCCGTTTGCGGTTTAGTCGCTTTCCCCCCAGACCCGTACGGATGTCAAAACTGTGGTGCATCAGAAGACGCCCTCGAAGAAGTTGAACTTGAGGCTGCCGGCTCACTGCGGGCAATGGCTACGGTCCACCGACACCATCAGGACCACCCTGCTACACCTTTTACCGTTGGCATCATCGAATTGGTCGATGGCCCAGTTATCAAAGCAATAGTTCAAGGAGAGGAAGCTAGCGTCGGCAGTCGGGTGGAAGGAAAGCTCGTGCCCACCGAAATTACTGATAATGGAACGCAGCTCGTTGATCTCTATTTCCAAGTGGTGAAATGACAAACAAGAAGTTACTTGCGGAGAGACCTGTTTTCGTGGTCGGCATAGGTTTGCACCCATACCAGCGGCGAAGCGACACGACCTATGTCCGGCTGGGTTTGACCGCAGTTCGAGAGGCGCTGACTGATGCGGGCGTGGCATGGCGTGATGTTGAATCGGCGTACACCGGCACAGCACTGCTTGGAATGGGATCGAGTCGGATTATGTTAAGTCGGTTGGGAGCGACAGGAATTCCCATGACCCAAGTTGAGAATGCGTCAGCGTCGGGATCTTCATCGGTGGCTCAGGGCTGTTTAGAAATTTCCTCTGGGCGGTCCGATGTGGTTCTCGCCTTAGGAGTCGACAAACCACGAAGCGGTTTAGGTGCAGCTCCCGGTCAAGCAGGAATCGAAAACCTGGAAGGTGGCGCTGTCGTACCCTTCACTCACTTTGCATTGCTGGCATCGGAGTACATGCATACGCACGGCGTGTCGGATGAGCAAGTAGCAATGGTCGCTGTTAAGAACCATCGCAATGGTTCGCTGAACAAGTTTGCTCAACGCCAGAAGGTTCGCACGATGCAAGACGTTTTGTCAGAACCCATTTCTGGTTCGCTAACTCGACTTCAATGCTGTCCTGTCGGGGAAGGGGCAGCGGCGGTGATTCTCGCATCTGAAGATGGGATTAAACGGTTGGGTCTAGATGCATCGCGGGCAGTTCGAATCATCGGTTCCGCAACCCGCACCGAAGGGCTATATGGCGAGGGGGTTGGGATCGACGCGGCATTGACATCCGAAACTGGAGCGGACGCTTTTGAGGAAGCTGGCATCGAACCTTCCGACCTCGACGTACTCGAGGTGCATGACGCTTTTGCTATAGAAGAGCTTTTGTATGCCGAAGCATTGGGCCTATGTAAAGCGGGTGAAGCTGCTTCATTGATTGAATCTGGTTATTTCGATATAGGCGGACAGTGCGCATTAAGTCCGTCAGGAGGGCTACTGGCAATGGGACATCCGATTGGCCCTACTGGCGTTGGGCAAGTTGTCGAAGTAACTCGTCAACTCCGAGGGGAAGCGGAACGACGCCAGCAACCCAACGCTCGCTTAGGAATGGCTCACATGGTGGGAGTCGGCGCAGTGTGCGTCGTTCATGTTCTTGCCAAATAATCTACGCCGTTAGGTATTCTGGGGAAACCCAAGATCAACTTGGCTAGAGGATGGAACCGGCCATCGGGCAGTTACCGCTTTGGCTCGGGTGTAAAATCTCACTCCTTCTGGGCCGTACATGTGGGTGTCTCCAAAGAGCGAAGCCTTCCATCCGCCAAAAGAGTGATAAGCCACCGGGACGGGAATCGGCACGTTGATGCCGACCATGCCTACTTGCACCTCGTGCTGAAATTGACGGGCCGCTCCTCCGTCGCGGGTGAATATGGCCGTTCCATTGCCGTAAGCATTACGGTTGATGAGGTCGATACCTTCTTGGAATGTTTCTACCCTGACTACGGCAAGGACTGGACCGAAGATTTCATCTTGGTAGCACTCCATGTCAGGGGTGACATGATCTAAGAGAGTTGGTCCAAAATAGAAACCCAAAGAGGGAACGTCGGCATGCGCTCCATCGACAACTGCAACCGCGCCATCTTGTTTTGCGCGTTGCACGTAGCCAGCGACCTTGTCGCGATGTTCAGCCGTTACTAAAGGCCCCATTTCGGCCCCAGGTTCGTTCCCTGCACCGATTTTTACTCCAGGGATTCTTTCGGAGATCGCCTGAACTAATTGATCAGCTGCGGAACCGACTGCTACCAGAGCGCTTACGGCCATGCATCTTTCGCCGGCTGATCCATAGGCAGCGCTAACCGCAGCGTCAGCTGCCATATCGATATCTGCATCAGGGAGCACAAGCATGTGGTTTTTTGCTCCTCCGAGCGCTTGTACCCGTTTCCCTAGCGCCGTGGCGCGTTGGTACACGTAGCTGGCGATTGGTGTAGATCCAACGAAACTAACCGCCGAGATGTCGTGGTGGTCTATGAGAGCATCCACTGCTTCTTTGTCTCCATTAACGACAGAGAACACGCCAGGCGGTAGCCCTGCTTCAATCAGCCATTCACCAATGAGCATTGAGGCAGAGGGATCCCGTTCAGATGGTTTACATATGAACGCGTTTCCGCAGGCGATTGCTGTGGCGAACATCCATGCCGGCACCATTGCGGGAAAATTAAATGGCGTGATACCTGCAACGACTCCTAGCGGTTGTCGGAGGCTATATACCTCAATGCCATCTGAGACCTGTTCATTAATTGAGCCTTTGAGGTGGTTGGCGATACCGCACGCGAATTCGACGTTTTCGAGTCCACGGGCGACTTCTCCTGCTGCATCGGATACGACCTTGCCATGTTCGCTGCTAATAACTTTGGCGAGTTCGGTGGTTCGGTCCGCCAACAATTCACGGAATTTGAACATGATTTGGGTGCGCTGAGTTAAAGAGCTTTC
>DKNM01000068.1:0-9657 GCA_002470695.1 Candidatus Neomicrothrix sp. UBA7388 | reverse complement strand
AGGTCGACCTGGGCTTGCACTTCTCCCGTTGCCGGGTCGAAAACGTCGCTTACGCGTCCGCTCGTTCCCGCTTTGTGTTGTCCGTCGATGAAGTGGTGAATGCTCCGCACCTGCGTCACTTTATTACGGCGATGCGGCGGTCTCTAGTTGACCGGCGTTATCGATTTTCGTAGAGGTCGTACCGACCGAGGCGGTCAAGGCAGATTTCGACGCTCCAAGGGAGCATTGTTGCGCCGCATCGAGCATCGCGATAGTGCTGTTCAAGTTTGTTTGGCCGGAGCATCGATCGTCCCCCACAAACGCGGATAGCGAGTGACGCTATTTGTGGAGCTCCTTCCATGATCGCGACCATCGTTGTCCATGCTCGCCGAAGAGCATCTTTACTTGGGTCTACCGATGCTTCGCTAAGAACTCGGTACATAAGTGATTGGGCTTTGTCGTATGTCATTTGCATCTCAGCCCAGCCAGCCTGTTTGACATGGTTGTCTCGACGAGAGGCGACGCCGTGTTCCCCTCGGAGGTATTCGCCTGTGAGGTCTATGATCGCTCGCATAAGTCCTAAGTAGGTGAAGCTGAGCGTCATGTAAAAGTAAGGGAATCGTTGCACCATCGCATCAAAGATTCCGGGCGGTAGTACCTCATTTTGCTGAGGGACGAATGCATCGTTCATGATCAGGTCGCGGGAATCGGTGCCTCTCATACCGAGTGGGTCCCATTCGCCTTCAATTTCAACTCCCGACGAGGTTGCCGGGACTCCAAGAAGCCTGACTCGAGGATCTCCATCAACAAGCGCTACGACATTGTGAATGTCAGCGATACCGCTCAGCGACGCGAAAATCTTTTTACCGGTGACTTTGTAACCGCCATCGACTGGCGTCGCTACTGTGCCTATTGGTTGGCCGCTTCCCGGTGTGCGCCCTTCTGAGAAAGGTTGACTGTGAATTATGCGGTTATGACACATGCCCTCCCACAGGTGGGGTCGGGTGCGTTCAAGGTGCGCTTTTTGCTCAGCATCCATGCCTAATTCGTCGGCAATCCAACCTGCCAGAAGAGCCGTGGCAGTATGCATATTAAATGTCAGAGCCGTTGTTGGGCAGTGACGGCCAAGTTCTTCGCTTACAAGCGCGTACGCGACAAAATCAGCACCCAGTCCCCCAGCATCAGTTGGGGCGCACAGCCCGAGAAACCCTGCGTCGGTGAGATCCTGCCAGTTTTGTGCCGGGAAGGCAGCCTTTCTGTCGTAGTCGGCCGCGCGTTGCGCAAATTGGGGCCCTAGTTCAGCTACGCGGGCGACTAATGCCATGCGTTCGGGTGTTTGTATTTGACTCACCGGCGCGCTCCTCCATTATCGGAGGTGGGCCAAAGTATCGGGAAAAGGTCAGTTCGCATCAAGTCACCTGTCGTGAGGCCTAAGTCGTTGAGGGGCGGTGATGTTTCGCTTAGACGTTCAAGGTATCGGACATCGTCGCCCATCCACCGCGTTGAGAACGCTCGACGGCGTTCTTGGATGGGTTCATCTGTTGTTCCGTGAAGAGTTCTGAAGTCAAAACAGAGTGCATCGCCGGGCTGTAAAGCTTCTATAAATAAGTCCGAAGCGCTCTCCTCTACATGAGGTGCAGAGCATAAAGATGGGTCATTGTGGGAGTATTCGGCACCGGATGCGAAATTGCGAGGAGCATACAGGTGGCCATTACGGTGAGAACCTTTGAGGAATCTGACTGCTGTTTGCGCAGGAATGGGGTCTAGGGCGATGTATAGCGAGACTGTCTGAAAGCCATCTATGCAGTAATAAGGCAGGTCGTGATGCCAAGGCGTTGCTTTTTGGGTGCCCCTTTCTTTCACAAATGCGTGGTCGTGAAAGAGTTGTGCTGTAGTGCTGCGCATTAACTGGGACGCTAGTGACGCTGCAGGTGACGAGAGAACGAAGTCGCAGTATTCGCTGATGAGTTGCCAGTTGCAGTAGCTATCAAAGAATCTTCCAGTTTCTTTGTCTCCAACGCTGTCACATGGAAATGCGAAGCTTTGTGGGTCGTCAAGATTTCGTTGCAACCCAGCGCTCAGGTCGGGAACCCAGCGTTTAAATATGTCGGGGATTAGGACTACCCCATCGCGTTGGAAATCTTCTACGACCGAGGCATTAACGTCAATAGCCGGTCGGTCCGCTGATCTGATTACCTCGTCGAGGTTTTTGATTGGGTGCCAGTGTTTGGCTGCGGTATTACCGACTGTCATTTGTTCATTCTCGCGGCATTTATCTGGAATCGTTACAGTCTGAGTTGATGGGGTTCAGATTCACTGCGCGCAACGGTGCGCTGTTCGTCTTTCTAGCTGGGACACTATTTAGTTTTAGCCCTCTGTTGTTCCGTTGGACTTCTGGTGACGGGTCTGAGTGGCTCTTCTTATTTTGGCGCTCGATTGGTATTTGGGTAGCTGCTCTTACAGCTTTAAGTTGTTCGTCCGAGCGAGTTTTGACGTCGTTACGTGTCGGGTTAGCTAAAAACATTGCTGGCGGAGCATTGATGGCATGTATGTCAACTGCTTTTATTATTTCTATTGCACGCATCGATGCGGCGACGACATTGTTTTTGCAAAGCCTCGCACCGTTTTCCGCGGCGTTATTGGGTTGGTTGTTACTGCGTGAGCGGGTTGATGGACATACCTGGGCCGCTATGGCGACGGCGCTAGCTGGGGTGGCGGTCATGGGTTCGGCGTGGGATGACAGCAACAAGTTGGGGTTGATTATTGCTGCATGTATTCCACTGTTCTTGGGCACGTACACGGTATTGCTTAGGGATTCTGAGCGACGTAATCCGGTGGCTCAGGTGTTTTTTACGGGTGTGATTGGAATTGTTATTGGGACAGTTGCCAGCTTCATAACGGGCGGATTTGGACTTCCAGTTACCGATGCAGTTTTAGGGTTTATCAGCGGTGGGGTTTTGCTTGGGATTGGTTTGCCGATTTTCAATGCCGCCGGGCGCCACGTGCCCGCAGCTCGCACAACCCTGTTGTTATTAAGTGAAATCGTTCTAGCTCCATTTTGGGTTTGGCTGATTGTGAACGAGACCCCAGCCGGTAATACCGTTATCGGAGGCGCAATCATTCTCGCGGCTTTGATTTGGGTAGCTGTTCACCCAGACCAACCAGCCCTTGATGCGGCGTAATTGGCAATATTTTTCGTGAACTTCATCAGATCGCAGCAACTTTGTTGTTTCATTAGCGACGATTAGCGGGTCCAAATCCGCCACCTCCGGGAGTTTCGATTTCGAATGCGTCGTATGCATCGACTTCGATACACGTGCTTCCGGGAAGTTCTTCTGTAGTGCCGTCGCGTCGCAGAACTCGGTTGATTCCAACGAGGCCGGGTTCGCCGCCAGCGGCGCCGAAGGGGACCACTTTGCGGCGGGAAGAGAGAACGTTGATAGTCATCGGTTCAAGGAATTCGATGCGTCGAATTACTCCGTCGCCCCCTGTGTTCGCGCCGGGGCCTCCGGAATTTTGTCGGATTTTGAAATGTACAACTCGCACTGGGTGTCGCCATTCGAGAATTTCTGGGTCCGTAAGCCGAGTGTTGGTCATATGCGTATGGACAGCGCTAGCGCCTTTCGCTGTCGCGGTTGCTCCGGCACCCCCACAGATGGTTTCGTAATATTGATGTTCGTCATTGCCCCATATGAAGTTATTCATCGTTCCCTGAGAGCCGGCAACTACTCCGAGTGCGCCGAAGAGTGTGTCGACGAGTAATTGACTTGTTTCTACGTTTCCGGCGATGACTGCAGCTGGAGGATGTGGACTGATCATCGATGGGTCGGGTATTTGGATGTCGAGTGGGACAAGGCATCCGGCGTTTAGCGGTATTGCGTCGTTGACCATACATCGGAAGACATACAGCACTGCGGAACGGCAGACTGCTTGCGGGGCGTTGAAGTTTCCGGGATGTTGGTCGCTTGTTCCGCTGAAATCGATAGTCGCTGATCGCCGTGTGGGATCTACACGGACAGATACTTGGATTTGGTTTCCGTCATCCATTTGTCCGACAAACTCGCAGTTGGTTAAAGCGTCAATGACGCGGCGCACGGATTCTTCGGCGTTGTTCATCACGTGGTTCATATAGGCGTGGACAACGTCAAGTCCATAATGGCTAATGACTTTGCGTAGTTCGGTAGCCCCGCGTTCGCATGCTGCGACTTGTGCTTTGAGATCTGCGATGTTTTGTTCAGGTTTACGGGCTGGCCATTGCCCGGAGAGCAGCATGTTGCGAATTTTTTCATCGAGGAAGGTTCCTTCTCGAACAAGTAGTTCATTGTCCAGAACAAGACCTTCTTCATCAATGGTCGTTGAATTAGCTGGGGCGGAGCCTGGGACGATGCCGCCTATATCGGAGTGGTGCCCGCGTGATGCGACATAGAAGATTCGATTGCCGGTTGTTTCATCAAATATGGGTTTCACTACGGTGATATCTGGCAGGTGCGTGCCGCCGTTGTATGGCGCGTTGAGCACGAATGCGTCACCTGGCTGCATATGGGGGTTGTTGCGAATTACTGATTTGATGGCTTCGCTCATTGACCCCAGATGGATGGGTAAGTGTGGAGCGTTGGCTATTAGTTCGCCGTCGGGGTCGAAGATTGCGCAACTGAAGTCAAGTCGTTCTTTGATGTTCACCGAGACGGCTGTGTTTTCGAGGACGACGCCCATTTGCTCGGCAACATTCATGAAAAGGTTGTTGAAAATTTCGAGTTGGACCGGGTCAACGTCCGTACTTATGTCGGAGGATTGCGCAAAGGGGACAACGCGTTCAATGAGAAGATCGCCGTTTGCATTGATTCGGCCTTCCCAGTCAGGTTCGATAACGGTTGTCGCATTGGGTTCGACGAGGACCGCAGGCCCTGTGATGGGTTCGTTGGACCGTATTTGTTGCCGTTCAATGAAGGGAGTGTCGGTTGTGTGACCTGTCATGGTTACGCGGTGACGGCTGAGCAGAGAGTCGGTGCTATTTCCTGAGTGATGCGTGATGGTTAGCGGGGGAGCTTTTCCGATTGCTTCCAGTTGCAACGATTCAATAATGATCGGTGTTTCTTGCGAGATGAATCCGAAGCGGGCGGAGTGTTGCTTTTCGAAGTCTGTGAGGACTTGCTCGTAGGGTCCTGCAGGGACAAGCAATGCTGTGTCAGAACCTCGATAGCGAAGCGACAGACGACGCTGTAGTTCTCTTGTCAATTGAGCGGAGCCTTGGCTGTCAAGATAGAGGTGGCCGCTTTGTTCAAGTTGGTGCCACCGGGAGGCAAGCTGTTCTAAATTCTCCAAGTTGAGGTCTAGTTCGACGGCTTCGTCACGTATGTTGCGTATGTCAGCGAGACCTATCCCTATCGCCGAGAGCACACCAGCATGAGGGTGGACGTAGATTTTTTCTATTCCGAGGCGATCCGCAACCATGCATGCATGTTGGCCTCCGGCTCCTCCGAAACACACGAGCGCATAATCGCTTACGTCGTGCCCTCGTTCGATGCTGATTTTCTTTATGGCGTTCGCCATGTTGTCTGCCGCTATGTCAAGGAAGCCTTGGGCTAGCGATTCTGGGGTCTGGGTGGTCCCGGTTGACGTGCTGACTTCCTTGGCAAGTGATTCAAATGCTTTTCTAGTTGCTTCAGCGTTGAGGGGTTGTTGTCCATCTTCACCAAAGACTGACGGGAAGAATTCGGGTCGAAGTTTGCCGAGGACGACGTTGCAGTCCGTGATCGCAAGTGGACCGTTATTGCCATAACAGGTAGGTCCAGGGTCCGCGCCAGCGGAATCGGGGCCGACGCGCAGTCGACTTCCGTCGAAGTGAAGGATTGAGCCGCCGCCAGCGGCAACGGTGTTTATATCCATCATCGGTGAGCGCACTCTTATGCCGGCTACTTCGGTTTCGTAGGCGCGTTCGAAGTCACCGTCGTAGTGACTGACGTCTGTGGAGGTTCCTCCCATGTCGAAACCGATGAGTTTGGTGAGGTTTGCGTTTTCTGCGGTACGGACCATGCCCACAACTCCGCCAGCTGGGCCTGAGAGAAGGGCATCTTTGCCGTGGAAGTCATATGCGTCCGTTAAGCCTCCGTTGGATTGCATAAACATGAGCCGGGGTGCTGTGTTGTTTTCGCGAAGTTGTTCATCTATTTGGGAGACATAGTGACGCAATATTGGCGATAGATATGCGTCGACGACGGTTGTGTCGCCTCGAGGGACGATCTTCATGAGCGCACTGACTTCATGGCTCACTGAAACTTGACCAAATCCAACATCGCGAGCAATTCTTGCTAGTCGGGCTTCGTGGTCGGTAAATCGGTATCCGTGCAAGAGAACGATCGCTACTGAGTTAATTCCTTTTGCGCGAGCTTGTTCTAGGTCGCGTTTTGCCGCCTTGTCATCAAGAGGCGTTAATACTTTTCCGCGAGCGTCAACACGTTCGTCAACTTCAAGCACTTCGCTGTAAAGCATTTCGGGCAGTCGTATATCAAGAGCGAAAAGGTCCGGGCGAGTCTGGTAGCCAATTCGGAGAACATCACCGAATCCAGAGGTGGTTACGAGAAGGGTTGGTTCGCCGCGTCGTTCGAGAAGAGCGTTTGTGGCGACTGTCGTGCCCATTTTGATCGTGTCTATTTGGTCGAGTGGGGTTCGCTCGTCAGGATCCACGCGGAGGACATCCCTGATGCCCTGCACAGCTGCATCGTCGTAGCGTCGCGGGTTGTCGGATAGAAGTTTGTGGGTGGTGACAGTTCCATCAGGAGCACGTCCGACGATGTCGGTAAAGGTGCCTCCTCTGTCGATCCAAAAGTTCCAGCGGTCGTTCATCTCGTCACTCGGGACTGTTCTTTCTGCTTCGGTGATGTTATCCCCGAGCGATCAATCCGATTCCAGTTATCACTAGTCCAATTCCAATAATTTGCCACCATCTCAATGAGTCGTCGTCGAACGTGGCAGACAAGATCGCAGTTGGAACGGGGAACACAGATGCCGCAACTGCTACCGCTGTGATTGATCCTCTTTGAAAGCCTGCTGTGTAACAGAGCACTCCAACTGAACCAAGCACTCCGGCAACCGCAGAAAAGCGGAGGAGAGGGCCTGTCACGATTTTGGGTAGACCTCGCACTGTGCAAAATCCAAACAAGATAATGAGTGCAGTCGAACGCTGGGCCACGACGGGCCACAGACCGCCATCAACGGTCGTTTGTGCCATAAGTAACAGACCAGTACCGAAGCACAATCCGGAGGCGAAGCCTAGGAGAATGCCTGCTTTGACACGGTCGCCCATGTTGGGGTCAAAGGTTGTGATCATCAATCCGATGAGGGCTGTCGTTACTCCGACAGCGACTCCTGAGCTGAGTGGGGCTCCTGTAATGAGATCACCAAACATAGGTACTGCGCCGAGCAGCACCGCGACGATCGGAGAGACAATAGCGACCGACGAAACTGCCAGTCCTCGGTACAGCAACCCGAGTGCGCATCCGCTTGCTACACCTGATCCGCACCCAAAAAGATAGTCGTTAATTCGGAAGCCACCTGGTCCGAAAGTAGCTACGAGAACTGCGACAAGAGTTGCAAAGATCAGGCCGGTCGCTGCGGTCGTAGCGGCATGATTACGGCGCGCAACATAGCGGGCAAAGAAATCGGAAGTGCCAATTACAAGGGAGCCGAGTAACCCGAGAAAGATGGGCATCGACACCTCCGCTGGTACCCCGGACCGACAACACTACTGGCGTTGGCTACTGTCGGCTGAGTGAACAATGATCTTCAAGTAAGCCGGGTGCGAGTTTCCGGTATCGAAGTTGAGATTGCCGGTGCTGTTGACGACCTCTACTTCAATCAGTGCAGCGAGAAGGGCAACTTATTTGAGCCTGCAGTAAAAGTTGCTGAATTGATGTTGGACGGTGCTCCCGTTATTTTCGATATTGGAGCTTCGATCGGTGGTGTTGCAGCTGCGTTGGCGACCCTATTCCCGTCCGGTCGCGTGATTGCTTTCGAGGCTGCCCCATCGGTTCATGCGTCACTCCGGGAAACAATTCTTCGCTGCGGCGGGGCACCCATTTCCTTAGTTGAGTGCGCCGTTGGACAGGAGCCCGGCGAGTTACGTTTCCATGAGGATGGGAATGGCAGCGGGTGGGGATTCCTGTCTGATGAGCTTGGCGCAATCGCAGTTCCCGTCACCACGGTTGATGAGACGGTTAAGGCGATGGGTATTGACCGAGTTGATTTCATCAAGATCGATGTTGAGGGTGGTGAACTTGATGTTTTGCGTGGCGCAGAAAAGACGTTGCTTCGTGATCGCCCGCTACTGGTGTTTGAGGTAAACGTCTTTTGCCTGTGGCGATATGGACGAACCCTGCCACAAGATCTTTTTGCATGGGTTCTAGATCGTTATCCTCACGCCGCAATGGTTGACAGCATGGGCGCGGTAACACCTATAGACGGCGACGCAACGGTAAACCACATTTTGCATTTACTTGGAAGGAACCCCGAGGTTGTTGACGTGATCGCGAGCCATGAACCGTTAGACATTTCAAGCGAGGATTTCGCGGTGAGTGGATAAACCCATAGTCATTGCTGTCAGCAAGTAACTTTGCCGATGGAGGAGATGCACGATGGCTATTGATTTCCTAGCAATGAACGAAAAGGCAATTGCCGAATTTAGGGCGAACGAGGGTAAATGCGGACCACCATTTGACGGAACACCAATTGTTCTTGTGACCATGATGGGCGCAAAGTCCGGGCGTGAACTCTGTTCACCTCTGGCGTACACAACAGACGGAGATGATCTCGTAATTATCGCGTCCATGGGTGGTGCACCAAACAACCCAAACTGGTATCACAACCTTGTTGCCAATCCCGATGTATTGCTTGAAGTAGGCACTGAGCAATATGAAGCAACCGCTGTCCTTACCGAAGGTGAAGAACGCGACCGGCTGTATGCCGGTCAAGCTGAAGAGTTACCAATTTTTCACAAGTATGCGGAAAAGGCAGCGCCACGAATCATTCCCGTGTTTCGGCTCGTCCGCACCACGGACTGACAAATTAGCCGTCAATTAAACCAAGTTCATGTCCGAAGTAATACGACAAATGCGAGGTTCGAGACCCCTCTAGATGTTTCCCATTTGTAGCTATTCGTTCATCGGCCCTTCACATTGCTTCCCAGACGTGCAAATGTATGAACATGTTGGGGGACTATAGAGTTATCGAACTCGCTGACGAACGCGGTCAACTTGCGGGAAGTGTGCTTGCGGCACTTGGGGCTGAAGTAATTACGATCGAACCACCCGAAGGTTCACACTCACGTCAGATTGGCCCCTTCGCGAATGATGTTTCATCGCCGGAAATGTCGCTATGGCATTGGTCGTACAACCGGGGAAAAAAATCAGTCGTGATGGATCTCGAAACACCAGAGGGTCGAGACCAACTACTTCAACTCACCGACGGAGCAGACATTGTTATAGAGGCCTTCGGGCCAGGCGTGCTTGACAGCATGGGTCTCGGCTACGACGTCATCAGTCAACGAAATCCTGCGGTAATCCACTTATCAATTTCCGCGTACGGCGAGACCGGCCCAAAGGCAAGCTGGCCTGCATCAGATTTGACAATTATGGCTTCCGGCGGGCAGATGGTACTTACCGGTGACTCCGATCGTTCACCACT
>DKNM01000128.1:4761-8152 GCA_002470695.1 Candidatus Neomicrothrix sp. UBA7388 | reverse complement strand
GAAATCAAGGAGTAATAGCCGATAGTGGTGACAAGTTCTACCGCACCTCGATGTCCCAACAAAGCGACAATTTCCGAGTGAAGCTCCTCAGTGACCATATGCTGTTCTAACAAACTGATCGTATAGCGGTGCACAGCGTCCAAGCCTTCAGTCCATCCGGGACTTTCACCTTTCGCTAGCCGGTCCAGGGCTGCCGACGATAGACCCTCCGCTATTCCGATCGCTTTATGCGCAGCAAACTCAAATTTAGATTTATAAAACGCGCCAACTGTGCAGATTGCGGCTTCCCGGAGGTCTCCGGGTATTTGGGTTTCAAATCGTACCGCAGCTCCCAAATCACAACTGGGCTGCCCCACTCCAGCAGCATGTTGCCAAACACCAAACGGGCCGCGCTGCCAAACATCTTCCCCTAACCCTGTCCTAGTTCCCACAACTGAGCGCCGTAAAGCCTCTTGCTCCTCGCTGAGGTCACTTTCGTCAAGCGGTGGTAGTCGCATTACCGGCCCGTCCATTCCGGCGGTCGCCGTTCAAAAAATGCTCGAATGCCTTCCTTGCGATCTTCGCTCGCAAAAACCTCAACCCGCGCATAATCTGTCGCAGCCCACCCAATTGGGTC
Source organism: Candidatus Neomicrothrix sp. UBA7388 (assembly GCA_002470695.1). GTDB lineage: Bacteria > Actinomycetota > Acidimicrobiia > Acidimicrobiales > Poriferisodalaceae > UBA7388. Next base: position 7,536 of record DKNM01000128.1, on the reverse strand, counting down.
ACCACTGCTCAAGATACGCTCCATTGCTTGTACAGAGTTGCGCGTCGAGGTTGGGGAGTTTGACACAATGGCCTCAGCCATTAAAAGCGCTTCCTCTAAGGCTCGGCCGGGTTCAGTCAAACGATTAACCAATCCATATTCGTGGGCTTTTTGGGCCGCTAATTCTTCACCCGTCAAGACAACCTCTTTCGCTATATGCAGTGGCAAAGACCTCAAAGCCCGAAACAAACCGCCACTTGTCGGCAACACACCGCGTTTGACCTCAGGCAGACCTAGCCGCAAAGTCGTAGAAGCCACAATCAAGTCACAACAAAAGAGAATCTCCATTCCCCCACCGAGAGCTAGCCCTTCCGCTGCTGCTATCAGGGGCTTCATGCGTCGTCGTCTGATAACCCCATATTCGCCACCGCGGTCGCTACTTCCACTCCCCTCCTTCAGGTCGCTGCCCGCCGAAAACATGTCTGGACCTCCAGTAAGGACTGCAACCCATTGGTCCGGATCGTCTTCAAACTCATCCAATGCTCCGCTCAACGCGTCAGTTAAAGCAGCGTCAAACGCATTTCGTTTTTCGCGCCGGTGAAGACTGATTATCGTTATTGGACCCTTTTTTTCTACCTGGACAAGTTCATCTGGCATTCAAATCTCTTTTGGTTTCACAACATGTATGTGCCCGTGGAGCGTACTCTGATGCCGGTGGCAATGAGGGAAGTGGATCAACGCATACCGACAGTCTTCCGCGTCTCATTGAACGAGAAACAATTACCTCCACCTGCGATTGCTTCACCAAGCCCTTACCTCGCACTTGCTACAGGATCACTCGCATTTGTTCTAGGAACTGTGAACGTCACCGTTTCTAACGTGGCCTTTCCCGAGATAATCCGATCATTCTCAGGAGTGAGCAACGGGATGACCGGATGGATAATCGCCGGTTACTCATTGGCTTTCGCAACCACAATGCTTGCAGGAGGCCGACTGGCCGACCGCTACGGCCGACTCACCGTGTTTCGCGTTGGGCTACTAGGCCTCCTAGTCGGGGCACTCGGAGCTGGTCTCGCCCCCAGCGCTTTAGTCCTCGTCATTGCGAGAGCAATCCAAGGAATGTTCGGGGCGCTAACAGTTCCGTCTTCACTTGCCCTCGTCCTTCCACAATTCCCTCAGTCAAAACAAGCGAGCGTGATTGGTCTTTGGGCGGCAGCGGGAATGGTCGCATCAGGTCTATCACCTGGCTTTGCTGCGCTGGTCTTGGAGTTGAGCAGCTGGCGCTGGGTGTATCTCGTCTTAGTTCCGATCATCGGCCTTGGGCTATTAGGAGCCAAGTTGTTTCTCAGAGAAACGACCGAAAGATCTACTGACAAGCCTCTTGATTTACTAGGGGTTCTAATGGGCAGCGGAACCGTGTTCCTCTTGGTGCTGGCGACCTTACAGGGACGTTCCTGGGGGTGGTTTTCCATCTACACCTTGGGCTGTTTCGGACTAGCTGCGACACTGCTGCCATTATTTATTCTTCGATCGTCCCGACACTCTGAGCCTTTGTTCGACCCAGCACTCTTCCGAATTCGCTCGTTCACTGTTTCCAACATCGCAGTAACTTTTGCGATGGTCGGAGCATTCACAAGCTGGTTTTTATGGCCGCTGTTTTTAACTGAGGTCTGGCAATACAGCAAAGCGCAAGTTGGTCTCGCTTTCACGCCTTCTCCCGTACTCTCGGCGTTCGTGGCTGTCATCGGCGGACGGTGGGCAGATCGACACGGCTTCCGCGGAATCATGGCACTAGCCGCTGTCATTGCTACCGTCGGATTCGTTTGGCTCTACCTCTTCATGGGCGAAAAACCGGACTTTCTTTTCGCTTTCTTCCCGGCGTCTTTAATGTTTGGATTCGGAATGGGAATTCTGGCGAGTCAGCTCAATAGCGCTGCACTTAGGGATATCCCACCCGAGGCAACCGCTACGGCGAACGGAATCCATCAGAGCTTGAGGTACGCCATAGGAGGTATGGGTGCTGCGACCGCAATAACAATATTGAACGGAACTCATTCGGTCGCAAGATACGACGTCATGTGGTGCATGTTGGGCGTTCTGATGTTCTTAGTCGCTCCGTTGATGCTGTTTGCGTACCCCAAACACGCGGCTTCTAACGACAATTAAGGAGCTATTTCCGCGTCTTCAAATAGGAATGGTTCTCATACCTATATGATTTGCAGTGGCGACCAACAGCTGCTCTGACCGAAAGTGAGATACTACGGATATGTCTGACACCACCTTCGACAAAGATCGCGCCAGAGCGTTCACATCACGGATGCTAGGCATCCTGAACGATGGTGCTCTTTCACTAATGATGAGCATCGGCCACAAAACTGGGTTATTCGACTCCCTAGATGGACAACCGCCAGCGACTACGAAACAGATAGCTGACCAAGCAGGGCTTGACGAAAGGTACGTTCGCGAATGGCTCTCCGCCATGGCTTGTGGCGGGGTTGTTGATTACGACCCCGAGAGCGAATTATTTTCACTGCCGGACGAGCATTCAGGACTTGTTACCCGCAGGGCGGGTCCACGCAATTTGACGGTACAAATGCAGCAAATCGGAATGCTGGCTGAGGTCGAAGATGACTTGGTCCGGGTTTTCGAAGAGGGAGGCGGCTTGCCATATGACAAGTTCCCTCGTTTCCAGGCATTGATGTCTGATTCAAGCGAGCGCCGTTTCAAAAGTGGCTTAATCGAACAGGTCGTTCCGCTGCTTGAGATGACGGATGCCCTGCAAGCCGGTATCGACGT
>DKNM01000128.1:0-4362 GCA_002470695.1 Candidatus Neomicrothrix sp. UBA7388 | reverse complement strand
TCGGCTTCGATATGTCAACGGAAGGCATTGCCAGAGCCAACGAGGCGGCAAAGGATTTAGACAACGTCAGCTATCAAGTTGCAGATGCTGCCGCTCTCAACCAAGGCCCCAACTTCGACCTAGTGACGACATTCGATGCAATACACGATCAGGCGAAACCCAAAGATGCCTTAGCTGGCATTTTCGCAATGCTTCGACCCGGCGGCACTTACCTGTGCGTGGAACCGAAAGCATCCAGCGTCCTGGAAGAAAACCTTCAAGACCCTATGGCGCCCTTCATGTACACCATTTCAACCATGCACTGCATGACTGTCTCGCTTGCGTACGGTGGCGACGGGCTTGGCGCCGCTTGGGGCCACCAATTAGCTACCGAGTACTTAACCGAAGCCGGCTTTAGGGACATAAACGTCGAAGGTATCCGCCACGATCCCGGAAACAATTACTTCATTAGCACCAAAGCCATCAGCTAGGCCATTTAGCCCTGCTGCAAAAGTTCCTCTTCAGGAATTCCAGCGTCGTAACGCTCCGCCATTTCATCTGCATCGAACAAAACACCGATTGGGTTCTCTCCGAACACTGGCCCGTTCATAAACTCTAGACCTTCTTGTGGGTCACTGAAATTCTCCACTTGAAGCTCGATGCGATTTCCATCTGGATCCGCGTAATACATCGAGGTAGTCATCCCATGGTTAATGGTACGTTCCGGCAAGATGCCCAATTCTCTTAGTCGCACGTAAGTGCCGAGCAGGTCTCCGAGAGACTCGTAGGTGAACGCAACATGGTCGACACCATTGCGTTCAGGGTCAGGGCCCTTCTCAAAACCTCGATCAAGAAACGCTATCCGATGGTGTTCTTCGTCAAAGGTAGCGAAAGCAATCATTTTGTTTCGATGAACGACTTTTGCCTCCAAAACGGTGCAATACCAATTCGAAAGCGCGTCGATGTCATTGGTTCTTAGAACAAAGTGAGCAAGTCTTGCAGGCGCGGCCATCTTTATTTCTCCAATTCCTAAACGATAATACTGTCAATCCACTCTGCAAGTTCAGCGTAGGTATCAAATAGCGGGAACTCTTCGTGAGTCCCAACAAGTCCCGGGGGCGCTCGAAACAACGACGCCGCATCCGCTTGATGCAACATGGCGACATCGTTATGAGAATCACCGAATGCTGTCACGTGGTAACCGAGAGACTGGTAAGCCTGCACTGCCTTACGCTTCGCGTCTTTAGTTCTAGGTTCAAAACCAACTATCCGGTCACCTTCCAAAACCAAGCGGTGACAGAGAAGGTGCGGGCGGCCGAGTTGTTCCATAAGCGGACCCGCAAACTCTTCAAATGTGTCGGAAAGAAGCGTCACCTGATAACGGGAACGAAGTAGATCCAAGAAATCTTTGGCGCCAGCGAGCACGTCGAGGTCTGAGATGACCTTCTGTATACGAGTCAAGCCAATTTCGTTTTCCGTAAGGATTGATATCCGATACTTCATCAACTTTTGATAATCGGGCTCATCCCTAGTCGTTCGACGCAAGTCGTCCAAACCGGTCTCTTCAGCCACTGCTATCCAGATTTCGGGAGTAACAACGCCTTCCATATCTAACGCTATGAATCTTTGCACAATCAAACAGCCTTGCATCTATCGAGGGTCGAATCGTAAAACGAGAACGTTAGAGCATTCACGTTTGGGGAATTTCGGCGCAAAATGAACGGTGCCACCTTAATAATTGCAGAGTTGTGGTCGTTTAGACCCTTTGTACAACCGATCTGCCCAGATCAGCGACTTTGGCAACAAGTCCGACCCTTCCAAGGTCGCCATATAGTCAGCTGGACATAACCACTTTTCGGGTCCCCGGTCGCTTGCCTTTAGCGACATGTGCACATGCGCCCACTCATCTTGGCCGTAAAGGTATCCAAGAAGTTGACCTTCAACGATTTGGTCACCAACTCGAATCGTCATTGAGTCCATCATTTTTTGGGCAAGAAGTTTTTGGTTCGCAACTTTAGCTTGATCGGCGGGACCCGCAGAGGGTTCTAGGCTGTAAGAAAGAACTTCGCCGGTGGGAGTTTGCCAAGCCAAATTGATTTGAAAGGCTCCATCTGGTTTTCTCTCGTAGACATCCACGAACATCACACGCCCGCTAGAGACAGCCTGAATCGCCACTTTCTCTTCACTCGTGAAGTAATCGATACCATTATGAAACTGAACTCCCAGTTGGTTTGATTTGATAGCGAAGGGTTGAACCCCCCAATACTCGTCAACCTCAACAAACGGTGTGGTCAACATATTCAGCAATTGCGGCGAGTCTGGACTCTCGTCTTTCTGCGATTGCCCAGCAGTAACCGTTGACTCTGTTTTGGCCGAAGATGCAACTGATTTGGAATCAGGTTCTTCCTTTGATGCCCCCTCCGCCCTCTTGCTACTTGACTCTTGGTTCGAGCCTTCAGAAGGCACGGGGTTTAGTTCCTCCTGCGCACACGCAGAGAACGAGGCAGCGATCAGCAGTCCAAGCACAGCTATTTTTTTGTAACTCACTCCGAGTCCCTTCCTTCGCCGATTGCTAACACCATGGCGCCGGCAACACTAGTAGTTCACTCTCCTGCTGCAAGCGAACCGAAGAGTCCAAATTGCGCTACCCACAAAGATGTTCATCGCTGATTTTCCTCGTCAACGATCGACTTAGCAATTTCTCTCAGGTCAGTCTCGTAACTTGAAATTCGCTTACCGCTATCTCCTGCGGGGTAGATCGAGAGGTCAACCTCGTAGATCAAACCAAGCCAAATCAATGTTCCCAGGTCATGCAAGATGTCATCAGGGTGCCCCTGGTCATCTCGGAAAATCGCAGAACCTTTATTCCCCACTAAGGCAGAAACGTCAGTCAGGGTTCCAGCCTCAAAGCGATTTCGAAGCTCAACCGCGGCAGCACCGTGAGGAATGTTAAGGAAATGAGTGTCGGGATAACGCGACCGCAAATTTGAAAGAACTGTGAGCCAGAGTCTCTCATGCAACATGTTCCAGTTGTTGGCAAACTCGTCTGCATCCGGGTACTGCGCTGGTGAGTCCAACCAAGGCAAGGCAAGGCCAAATTTCGTATCTGGGTTTTGCGCCAAGGCGTAATCAACCCACTTGGGAATACCCCAATACGAGGCAGGGTTGCGAGGATCAGCAGGACAGCAAATCATGATCAATAAATCGGTCTTCCCCTGATCAAGTATCGACTGTATTTCCGCTCTGGCTGCTTCGTCATTCCATAACCCTTCAGGGTTGCCATTTGTGTTCCCGCCCCGAAAGACGATGCTCTGAGAGTGTCCAACGATTCCAGAATTATCTGCAAAGTCTTCTAGGCGTTCAGCAAAGGGTGTGCCGAAACTATGGCCGATGTAGAGGGTGGCGTATCCCGAGCCCGGTCCAGATGCGTCTGGCGTCGGCTCCGACAATCCTTGATCCGCATTCTCCAGTTTCTCCGAGGCCGCGACAAGCTCACCAGTTACGACAATCAACCACGACACCTCTTCAGATGCCTCGACGCTAATGGAAAGGTCCCCTCCAACTAATTGGCCCGTTTGATGACTGCCAGTTCCCTCAGTCGCAGGCCGTTCGTAGACAACCCTGCGCCCATCGCTATCTTCTATAGAAATTTTGAGCGGCCCGCTATCCGACGCAACGATTAGCGAATAGTCCTTTGCGGTAACAAGAGGTCCCAACTCAGAAGAGCCCTTACCTTCGAAATAAGCAGCGACAGGCTGGCCGTCAGCAAGAATTTCGGGAGAGAAGAAGGACTCAACAGACGAAGCCTCATCCGCCGTAGCCAGTTCTTGATCATTTGGGGCCACTGCGCTGGTAGCAGCAATTACAGCTTGCTCCGAGCTTTGCGAGTCGCCCGCACATCCAAGACTTAAGGTTGAAAGCACCACCAGCACCGATAAAACCTTTAGACCTATCGTCATTTCATCCTCGGCAGAGATGCTCAATCGCAGGAACAGTGAGACTCATAATACTCCTCCATTGGGCGCCGACTCGGGATGGAGGACTCTTCCACGAACCCAGACCGGCGCATGAGTTCCGTAGGGGTCCATATCGGTGTTGCTGGGAGGGACGTAGCCTAAAGCTAACAAACAGGCCGACCTACGCTTTGACCCGAGAACGGAGATGGCGTTGAAGAAGCCGTCGACGATCTTGGATCGATAACTCAGCTTATGGTGGCTGGCAAACGTGATGCCGCCATGGACATGCTGAAGCGTGCACGCAAAGTTCAACGGGCAACGTAACCCGCATGGATCAGTGACAGCTTCACCATCAGAACCGTCATGACGGCCAAAACTAGGGCCCTTATGGGCGTAAAATGTTTTCGCGTTCTTGCAACTTTTAAAT
>DKNM01000048.1:22816-25342 GCA_002470695.1 Candidatus Neomicrothrix sp. UBA7388 | reverse complement strand
TGATCGTCATGGTCATCATGACCGCCACCGGCAGCGAACTCTATAGCTCTCACATGGTCCATAGCTTCGAAAAACGTAACGCCATCGTCTTTAGCTGCGTTAAGGACATCCAGAAGGCCTTCTTCAAAGCTCTCACCGTTGGCAACCACTAAGTCGGCGTTCATCATTAACTCGACTTGTTGGGCGGAGGCTTGGAAAACGTGGGGGTCCGCGCCGAGAGGCATGATCGTTTCGACGTTTGCCTGATCTCCGACTATTACTTCGACTACGTCACCCAAAATATTCGTGGTAACGACAATCGTGGCCGGCCCATCTGCAACAGATGCTTCTTCACCACCGCAGGCAGTTAGAACCAACGAGATCGAAGCTATTGAGATAAGAAATGGGCGTAGCAAGTTACGCATTTACGCTCCTATAGTTATAAGTGAAGGACTCAAAAATGAGAATGATTATCATTATTGCGGTTACTAATCATATAGGTCATATGAAATTTCCAACGTTTTCCCCGAAAAATTGAGAGTTTTGTGACGGATGAATCACTTCCACCAATAGCAATTAGGGCTTCAGGCCTTGAGGTTCGTTATGGCGACAAGGTTGCTGTGTCGGGAGTCGACCTGGAGGTAGCGAAGGGTTCTTTGCTGAGCGTTATCGGCCCGAATGGTGCAGGGAAGTCAGCTTTGTTGAGTGCACTTGCGGGAACCGTGGAGGTGGCCGCCGGTGAAGTCATGGTGGAGGGCGGCGCTCCAGCTCTTGTACTTCAAGCCACTCACGTCGACCCTTCACTCCAAATCACCGTGAGAGATGCTGTGGCGTTAGCAAGGTATCCACACCGTGGAATTTTTCGCCGAATGCGGGCGAAAGATCGCGAAGTGATCGACGAGTCCATTGAACGGATGAAGATTACCCATCTAGCTGGTAGCCAATTTCACCAAATTTCAGGTGGAGAGCGTCAACGTGTTCTGGTAGCTCAGGGTTTAGCTCAAGAATCTAGTGTTTTGCTTCTAGACGAGCCGATCAGTGGGCTCGATATCGTTTCCCAGGCCCTGATCTTAGATGCGATTAACGAAGAGCTCGACAGGGGCCGAACACTCGTTGTAACCACACACGACCTAGAAGACGCACGACGCTCCAGTCAAGTTTTACTGCTGTGCACGGAACCCTGCTGTGTCGGTACCCCGGACTTTGTCCTAACGGATGCCCATCTAAGGATGGCATTCGGTGGTCACCACTTGCGCATCAGCCAGAACTTAACTCTCGATGATCCCGACCATATTCATCGATCAGTCTCCTCGCCAAATTGAACCTCAGCCTAGATTTAAAGAAAGGTAAGATAGTATCGTGGCTTCTCTAAGCAAAGCAGACGTAGACGAACAGGTTGCCTCTCTCCTGCGCGAAAAGGGGCATCGTTACTCAAACACCCGTCGCATGCTCGTACGAGTGCTTCTAACAGCCGAGAAACCTCTTACAAATAACCAAATTGTCGAGTCCCATGACTCTTTGGCTCAGTCCAGCGTTTATCGCAATCTGAATGTTCTCGAAGAAGTCGGTGCTGTGACGCGAATAGTCACAAATAACGAATTTAGCCGCTACGAGTTGGCAGACGGGCTCACCGAACATCACCATCACATAATCTGCACAAGTTGCGGCGATATAACGGACTTTTCGCTTCCGTTAACGCTCGAGAAGAGCCTAAATCAATCGCTGCGAACGGCTGCGAGCAAAGTTCGCTTCACCATAGATCAGCATCGTTTCGATGGGCTAGGCACCTGCGTTGCGTGCCAATAAAAACTGATCTCATCTAACCGAGAAACTTGTTCAACCGAAACTGCAAGTTTGTCTCGTTTTTCATGGGTTTCAGTATGTCCATTTGATTTTACTTCGACTTTGCGGATGGTTGGTCTCAACGCCCGGCGACGAAATGTGCAGTTCGTGGAGTCGTTCTGCAAACAAGTCCCAACCTGGATCCTGATTGCCGCAGGCTCGCCACGGTTTTTCCAGAAGTTCTTGGTAGCGGTCGTCTTGAGGTATTCCTAAAGCATCCGCCGCTTCGCCGATAGTCATTCCATGGGTCGTACGAGGGTCTAGGTGGATTGCCATACCCGCTAGATCATCTTCGTTCCAGGTTTTTGTCATGTACGAAGTGTTGCGTTCCTCCCAAAACGACAGTGCGCTATATCCGCAGGCAGTGTGCTCAACCCCAAAGGCATGCCCTGTCTCGTGAAAATTAATTGTGCAGCAGGGGTTATTTACTTCTTGGCCAACGACCTTGTTTCTTATCCAATTCAAATCAGAGCGATTGAGGTCGCTTTGTTCCAGGACAAATTTATTGTGATAGGTAAACCCACGGGAGTTCACATAGTCTGCGTTGCCTCCCTCGGGTCTAGCGGTCCCATCACCGAAGTAGGCGCCATTGCCTCGCCTTTGGCACGGTTGTTGGAACTCGGTTTGACCCTCATAAGGCTTAACACCGGCAATCATCCAAGGTTCACATAGAGGCGAAAACTCGGGAAAGGTCACCTCGTCTAC
>DKNM01000048.1:8347-22418 GCA_002470695.1 Candidatus Neomicrothrix sp. UBA7388 | reverse complement strand
CCGCCCACCAATTCCCAATTTCCGTTTCGCTTCCGAAGAGGAAGTAACGAAGCTTCGGCGAATAGTCGCGAATTGTCTTGTTTGCCTCCACCGACCAGCGTGAATATTCCGGCTCCTCATCGCCGTTGATGCTGCGCCCGTGATAAGCGGAGAAAGCATGAACCAACGCCTCAACTGTCGGGGCCGGAACTTCGAGGTCGGAGTACCGATTCAAATCAACTGTCACTCCTTGGGGGACCAGCAGCTCACGCTGACCACTGGTCAGGGAAGGGTAAATAAAGTTTGAAAAAATTCTCGATTCGCACTCACTTCCATCAGAGTGAGTGGTGACGAGATCAACATCGACTGTCGCTTGTGGTCCTTCTTGTCGCGGAAGTTCCACTTGATACGAGAGTCCTTCCCGGATCGGTATCTCTACTTGCTGGTACCAAAGTAAGCCGTAGCCTCCGTTATGAAAGTTCCGATGATCGTCGACTTTGGTTCCCGACGGACGAGTCCGAAGCAACATCTTCGACACTTCTGGATTCCTATCAAACTCCCAAGTCAAATGGTTACCATCCGCGGCGACGGTGAAATTCACAGTGTCATGAGTTGAATAGCACTGGATCGATACGGCCTGCGGCGGATTCGAGATCGAAGCAATTGTGTCGAATTCAGTCGACGAGTCTGATCCACAAGAGACGGACAACAGAATTGCGACACAAATAACCCGACCAAGACTCAGCATGGGGGGACCCTACTTCAGCTCTTCTCTAGAAGCGGAAGTCTGTAGGCACGAGCTGCAGTGTTGTAAAACAAATCTCTTTTTTCGTCAGTCGAACAACTACTTGCTATGAGTTTGAAGCTGTTCCAAAGAGGCACATACCCAACGCCGCGTTTGTCAACTGGGAAATTTGACTCAAACATGCATCTCTCCGCCCCAAAAACCTCAATTGCATATTGAATGGGGTCACTCCAGGCTTCGGCTAACTCAGCCGAGGTGGCAGGCTTGTCACGTTTATCCCATCGAAAGCCCATCATCGGCATTCCGATACCCCCAAGCTTCAGGTACACGTTGTTGCAGGCTGCAATGGCAGCCATTTGTTTTTTCCAATAGTCAAGTATTTCGTCTCGTTGATCCGAGTAGGGACCGGTGCCCAATATGCCGCCTAAATGGTCCAGCACGATGGGTGTATCAGGGCACGCCTGAGCTACGCCAACGACTTCGGATAGTTGAGGGTGGTAAACCATTGCGTCATAGGTGTAGCCCAATTCACCCACTCGGCGAACTCCCTCGAGGTATAAGCGATCGCTCATCGCCGCATTCTCATACATTGCCAAAGGAGGGTGGTCGTCCTGAGCTGTGATGTAGCGAACTCCCCGGAAACGTCCTCGACCTGCCGCTTCAAGGGCATCCAAAACCTCTTCCACAGCAGCTCCCATGGAAACGTCTGCGTTTCCCTGGATCGCCATAATTTCTGCGCCGTCGGATGCAGCGCTCTGCTCTGCCAGGTCTGCGACGAACTCAACTTCGCCTACGGATCGAAGATGTTCTGGTCCGTCCTGTCGGTATTGGGCGTGGCATTCGAGAAAGACGGTACCGACGACATTGTGGCCGCTACCAGTGTCCTGATGGAAATCGTCGAGGGTGTAAGGCCATCCTGTGTGCCCTTCGTCGAGCCATAAATGGTGGTGGGGATCAAGGATCGGAAGTTCTGGCTCTAAAACATTCTCGCGCACACTCGAAATCCATTGAGCGTGTTTTTCTCCTAACTCGTTGCTGGCCATAGAGGCACCTCCGCCGAAATCAAGCGGCCAATTTCTGGTGAAGTGGCCGAAAAAGCAATTCATCAACACAATAGGGGGTTCTGGGGGGGCAGATCTTGGGCGGTAAAGATGCCTCGAAATAGGAGAATTAGTTGTGGGCAGCACTCACTGTGCGGAACGTTGTCGAATCGTGGCAATGTCGTCAATTCCAAAAAAGTAAAGTGTGTAAATGACAGGAAATCACTGGAAACGTGCCAGCCTCGAGTTGCGAGCGGCGGGGTTTACACCGGAGGACATCGCAACGAAGAACAATGTCGTTACGGTGGCCGGCGCATACACCAACGCTCATCGATGCAACAACCGGGTCGAACGCATATCAGACTTACTTTCCGAGTCACTAGCTCGTCACGGCGGACAAGGGCTGATTGTCGGCGCCCCAGCAGTATCGGATGCCCTGACTCAGGGCTCCCCCAATGCGCACTACAGCCTTGTCTCGCGGGACATCATTGCGGACTCATTTGAAATCGGACACCGAGCACACCACGGCGAAGCAATGATAGTTATCTCGGGCTGCGATAAAACCGGCGCCGCAGCAATGATGCCTCTGGCGCGCACAAACGATGTTGGGTTAGTCATCTATCCCGGCACGAGTTCACCTGGATGCGTCGACTTCGAACCGTGGGCATCGAAGGGTAATAACTTGACGGTTCTCGACTGGGCCGAAGCGCGAGCCGCTATGCGAGCCAACCGAATCACCGCAGAAGAATTCGAACAAGTCGAGCGAAACGTAATGCCCGGAAGTGGAACCTGTGGCGCAATGTTTACAGCAAACACCATGAGCACAATTACCGAAGCAATGGGAATGATGTTGCCCCGGGGCGCATCACACCCGGCTGACTACGACGCAAGTAGCGATATTCATGACGACGTAAAAGCCCAGGTCGAGGCAACTACCGAAGCTCTCTACAACCTGATCGAGAAGGACATTCGACCGCGCGACATAATGAATTTACAAGCCTTCGAGAATGCCATCACTACTGCTTACGCCATGGGGGGATCGACGAACATGTACCTGCATCTCCTCGCTATTGCGCGTGATGCAGAAGTAGACCTAACCATTGATCACATTCAAGCCATAGGTGAACGAGTTCCACTCATCGCCAATTTGCAACCGCACGGACCCTATTCAATGGTTGCCCTCCACGACTTAGGAGGCGTGCCAATAGTAATGAAGGAGCTTCTCGATAACGGTCTGCTGCACGGCGACGCATTAACTGTCACCGGAAAAACTGTCGCTGAAAACCTCGTTGACGTGAGCTCATTAACAGATCTGGAAAGCCAAGACCTAGTTCTGCCGGTTTCGAAGCCGATAGCGAAGCCCAACAACCACATTTCCGTTCTTCATGGCAATTTAGCGCCCGAGAGTTGCGTTCTGAAATTGGGTGGCAAAACCCTAGATTCCGGAGAGTTTCGAGGAGTCGCAAAGGTATTCGAAAATGAACCTGATGCCATGACGGCAATTCAGTCCGGCTCAATTGTTCCCGGAGACGTTGTAGTAGTGCGCAACGTAGGCCCTAAAGGCGGCCCAGGCATGCCAGAAATGGTGATGCTCACAGTCGAGCTACAGGGCCGCGGCTTAGGTAAAGAGGTTGCCCTGATAACTGATGGACGGTTCAGCGGGGTCTCACATGGAGTTTTAATCGGACATATTTGCCCTGAGGCAGCCGACGGTGGCCCACTCGCAGCAGTAATGAACGGTGACACGATCGTCATTGATCCAGCTAATCGGAAACTCGATGTTGTAATTCCCGACAGCGAACTACAGCAAAGAATGAGAGTGGTCGAGAAGAAGGAATTGCCAGCAACTATTGCGAGGGGCTCCGTGCTGCGTAAATACGCTGGACAGGTTTCTTCGGCTCATTACGGGTGCGTTCAGTAGCAATAGCTCTTATTTAGATCTGCCTTATCTATCCGGCACCGGCGAGACTGCAAACACGAACGGATCGCGCCTTCGATCTTTAGTCGCAGTGAGAAGAGAGAGCGCTACTGCAAAAACGAGTATGACGCCCAGGATCGCTGCAGCCAGGTTCAGGTCAAGGTAACTGCGATAGGCAACAATCGCCCCAGCTGAAATACCAGCGACTGCCCCAAAGGCCATCATGCACATGTCGCCGGCACCTTGAACACTCGCACGCTGTTCAACCGGAAAAGCTTCCGTCAATAAACCACTGGCCGCAATAACTCCAAAACACCAGGAAAAACCGATCACGGTTTGGCCCCCTGTAATTCCAACAAAACCTTCAGGAGGCGTGAAGCCCGCCCATAACGCACCCACAACGCATAGAACTCCCGACAAGACCAGCATTGGGTAACGACCGTATTGGTCGGCAAGCCGACCAACTAAAGGACTGAAGGCGTACATCCCAATAATGTGACTAAACAACATGATGCTGATCGCGCCGTTGCTTTGCCCGCCGTCATTCATGTGAAGGGGCGTGAGAGTCATCGTGCCAACCATCGTTGCCTGACTCACCATCATGGCGAGCACAGCGAGTCGGGCTTTAGCGTTCCCCAGAATCAACCCAAGGGCCGTCCGAAATGGCAGCCTCGTATCTTGGGCACCAGTACCAACCCCACCCGCCACAACGAGAGGATCTGGCCTTAATCGAACTTCAACGATCGCGCCCGCAACAAGAAACAGCAGTGCGCCAGTAAGAAATGATCCCGCATAGTCAGGCAAGCCGACACTGCGACCTATGGGGTCAAAGACTGACAAAGAAACTAACGACCCGAAACCCGAACCGATGGTCGTGGCCGCAACAACGAGTCCGATTGTGGATGCTCGACGTTCGGGTTTAGCAAGATCCGCGGCTGCGTAACGGGTCGCCATGTTGGTGGCATTTCCGATACCAACCAGCGCTACACCGACTGGAAGAAAAACGAATTGCCGAGTAATTGCGGCCAATACGGCGAGGAACGCGCCGATCGATGCAAGCACATAACCCGTCAGTAACCCGGGACGCCGCCCACTTCGAGCCATAATGCGCGCCAAGGGAAAGGAGGCGATAGCAGCTCCAATGGATAACGAGGCAGCAGCCAGGCCTGCCAAGGTCTTCGAACCGGTTATGTCATCCGCAAGTAAGGCTGTAACCGAATAGCCGGCGACCAGTCCTATACCTCCACACATTTGACTGGCAAGTAAAGTTCGGACAGTCCGGCGTTGTACTTGTTCGATGTCCCAAGAGCCACCAGAAGAGGATTGTCGTGTTTCTAAGATCGGGTCATCGACCTGTGTCACTTACCCGCTCCCCACGGTCGATTCACCACGATTGCGACGAACTCATGGAACTTTAGCTAACAACAGTTACTTTTAGGGGTTGTGAACGCATCTTTGCCCAATACTTCCGACACAAAAGGAGACAAGGCCTCGTTTGCTCTATTGACCCTTTTCGCCATTTTGGGAGTAACGATGGTGCTTGGAAGCGTGGCTTTGAGTCGAATGGTTGGCACACCTGAGCCAGAGAAGCACTTTATAACTATTCCTGCTGGGACCGCGACGAGCATTAGCTCGGGATTAGACGTCGACATTATCCCCGCCGACCTTGATTTTCGACTTCGAGATGAACTTGTAATCCTGAATCAAGACTCGACATCTCATCAAATCGGGCCATTTATAATTCCAGCTGGCGCGCAGTTCGTCACCCGATTCGCCGAAGCCGCCTCGATAGTGGGATTCTGTTCTCTCCACCCAACCGGTCAAATCACGATCAACATTGAAGGATCTTGACCAGCGGTAGCAACTTGTTGCGCCGACGCTCATTAACCTCATTGGGTTTTTCGTTTTTAACAACTTAATTTCGTTGCTCGCACCACGGAGCTTGAGACTTTCAATTCAAGGCAAGCCTTGGGCGAAGTCTCTAGGGATTCACCTCAGAGGTCTCAACTCTCATCCTCCGCGGATGTCCGCTATCAGGGCTTGCAGTTCGGGGAGGTGCTGATCGTGGATCCGTCTGGGAGTTACCGCATACTTGTTGCACAAAACAGCCGCTGCTGCCGTGGCGATTGCGTGCTGGGCTCCATTACCCATGAACTTAGTAACAGACCCGGCTACATGAGTGACGCTGATGTGCTTTCCAGCCATCATCACGTTGTCAAAGTCTGCGGCGTATAAACATCGGAAGGGGACGTCGAATGGCTCATCGTCGCGAGTGTCCCATGTCCAGCTCTTAAGTCGAAAGTCATAATCTTCGTGAATTGGGTGGTGCAGACAAAAAGCCCCTGAATTTTGAACAACGACGTCGCCAAAAGCTACATGCTCCCTGATATCTGTCTCAGTGAGGATGTGGTCGCCGATGTATCGACGAAACTCGCCCTGGCCTGCAACGTGAGCGACCCAATCGAACTCTAAGTTCGCCCACTGGGCTGGCTCCATCGCCTTCACATTTGCCATCGTGCCGTATACGGCCCGAAGGAGGTGATCGCGGATATGTTCTCCTTCGGTATAGGGATCGCACCATTGACCGTATTCCCAATAGTGGGTCAAACGTCTGGCAAGATTGGCAAAATTGTCATCAGCTGGCGGCCGAAAATCCCCAACAACGGGCCCATCGCCGTTATCTTTTCCTGGCTCGATAGCTTGACCGCCGAGGTCAGCGAAATCTTTTGCTACTTCAATTGCCCAAGGCACTTCGGGAAAGTCGACTGGTGCATCTGCCATACGTGTCCTAAAAAACACGGTGTGCCCATGGTGCTGATCTAGTCGCTCTTCAGGCGCAAGACTCTCACCAAATTCGGCGGATGACTCAACGCCAAACATTGTTGGCACGTCAGCAAGAACTCCCAGAATTGCTGTACCAGTGCAGTCGACGAATTGAGAAGCGACGATCCTGATTTCCTTTCCACTTCGAGCCTCTCGAGCGTCTATAGATTCGACGACTCGTCCGTTCATCTCTAAATCGAAGACCTGGTGATGCAAATAGATCGTCGCGTTTGGCTCCGCTGCGAGCAGCTGCCCAACTTGGAGATCGCCATCGGGCTTTCGAGCAATGGCCTCGGCAACCAGAGAACCCTTCTCCCCTCGCGGTCCGATACCGATCTCAATACTTGCATTGCCACCGAGCACCGGGCGGTTTTGAACTACAGCGACTCGCAACCCGAGCCGTGCGGCGGCTAATGCCCCCACCGAACCTGTTACTCCACCCCCGATAAAGACGACGTCGTATGGGCTCTCGGTGGGAGGTTCATCGGGGATCCCACGGAGGCGACGTCGCCAAGCACGTGATTCGGGTCCCGTTCCATCGATAGGTAACGCTCCGTTACTTGAAAGATAAATAGCGTCGCAGCGCGCATCGAAGCCAGTGAGATCATGAAGAGTGACCGACAAAGAACCTGCTTCTAGATCGACAGCGCCCGCACGTTCCCAACTCCAGTCCTGCCCATTTGCGCCAAACTCGTGGTCGAGCCTCTGCGTTCCAATACACAGCTCAAAGCGTCCCGGATGATGGGAAGGCACCCAGTCCTTGGCGCGCACCCAGACATCGTATGATCCGCTTTCGTTGATTCGCACCGAGGTAGTGGCATCTGCGACAGGTCGACCATAGCCATGAGCAAGCAAATAAGGCGATCCCATCTCATGGTCGAATTGCGAATCCAGTACCCACCCGCCATAGTCATCGAACTCTTCGGCCTCAATTAAAAGCTCCTGATTCACTGTTTCACTCATGGCTGGCTCCTCGAATTGTCCAATGATTAGTAGCTAGAAATAGATGCTTCATTATTGCCGCTGCACACCTGCAATCTGGCGCAGCCGCCGTATAGCAAATTAGATGCTTCACATAAGCTCGACACCACGCCGCTTGTTTACAACAATCTTTACAAAACAACCTCATTGCGTTGCTCTAGGGGCACTAGACAGAAGAGATGCTTTGGGTCTTACTACTAGGGATGGTAGTTGACGCTGTGATAGGTGAACCAAAGTGGGTATGGCGCCATCTGCCTCATCCGGTGGTCGTAATTGGAAAAGTTATTCAGGTCGCAGACAGGTTCCTCAACAAGGGCTCAGCGCGCAAAGCAAAAGGCACTCTCTTTCTAACATTTCTCGTTGCCTTAGGCGTTGGCACCGGAGTACTGATTAGCTCTCTAGGTCCGGCAGCAAGCATTATTTGTATAGCCATACTCATAGCTCAGCGATCGCTTGCTGATCACGTCAATCAGGTCGCTAAATCTCTTGAAGTGTCCTTAGATCAAGGCCGCAAGACGGTTGGCCTGATTGTAGGACGTGAAACCCAGAACATGAATGAATCAGAGGTTGCTTCGGCAGCTATTGAATCTGCAGCTGAAAATTTTTCAGATGGAGTGATTGCTCCTCTCTTCTGGTTCTTGGTTGCCGGCTTACCCGGCCTCTTGACATACAAATGCGTCAACACCGCCGACAGCATGATCGGACACAAGACCCCTCAACACAGGCAGTTCGGGTGGGCCTCAGCTAGGTGCGATGATTTATTGAACGTGGTGCCGTCGCGCTTGAGTTGTTTATCGCTTGCGATAACCGGGCGTGTGCTACACCGGATGGTTCGCATTGCTCAAGATGCCAGGCTGCATCGCTCTCCAAATGCTGGATGGCCAGAAGCGGCGATGGCATATTCGTTAGACGTCGCCCTAGCGGGACCCAGAAATTATGGAACTGGCAAGCAACCTTTCCCGTGGGTTAACCAACAAGGAAACTATGCCAAGGGCTCAGATATTCGGCGCTCAACCAAAATGCTTTGGTCTTGCTGGACTCTTATTCTTGCGTTAACCGCTGTTGCACTCACATCGCAAACACTTATCTTCTGAGACTCGATGATCCGGAAGATCGACGACTGCGATCTATTCTGTGCCTGGAGCGGCTATGTCACTTCATTTTTCGGGAAAGCGTTCAAAGCGACTTCAGTTCGATTGTTCTGGCGAAGGAATAGAGCAGGTCGAGGTCTAGTTGGTTTTCCATCTGTGCCGCTAACTCGTCGAGCACCGAATCCACTTCTTTCGAGTACTGAATATGGGTTTCGGCTCCAAACTCTCTCAAAAAAGATGCTCTAAAGCTGTCAGACGTAAAAATGCCATGGAGGTAGCAGCCACGCACCAGACCGTCTTCTGATTCGGCACCCTCGTCTTGACCATCCACGTTGAGCCACGCATTGGCTTTATCAGCTCCACCAGTCTTTCCTATATGAATTTCATAGCCACTTATGGAGTCACCTGTTGGGAGGTAATGACCGTTACTTATAGCGACAACTTTTTGAGCGCTCATTTCCGTCTCGACCTCAAGTAAACCGAGACCCGCCACTGTTTGCGCAACACCCTCTATTCCTTGAGGGTCACTCACTGTTCGACCAAGCATCTGATAGCCGCCGCATAACCCGAGTATTCGCCCGCCGCGTCTATGGTGCGCCACTAAATCGACATCCCAACCTTGGGATTTGAAGAATGCTAGGTCTGCAATTGTCGACTTAGTCCCAGGCAAGAGCACTAGATCGGCGTCGCCTGGAAGTGGATTTCCTGGCGAAACCATCTCGACGGTCACTTCTGGTTCATTGCGGAGCGGATCTAAGTCATCAAAATTTGCGATTCTCGAAAGCATTGGAACCACAATTTTGATGTGCCCTCCAACGCTAGAGGTGAGGTCGACGGCATCTTCAGCTGGGAGCTTCCATGCAGATGGAAACCAAGTCAAAATTCCCGCAGATAGCCAGCCGGTGTGGTGGGTGATAGTCGATAGCCCGTCATCGAAAAGCTCCAAATTTCCCCGAAACTTGTTGATCATAAATCCCACAATTTGCTCGGCGTCGACCGAACTCAAGACCGCTTTTGTGCCGACTAATTGGGCTATTACTCCTCCTCTGTCGATATCACCTAGAAGAACTACCGGGACATTGGCAGCTGTGGCGAAACCCATGTTGGCAATATCGTGCTTTCGCAGGTTGGTCTCGGCAGGACTTCCTGCTCCTTCAACAATGACTAAGTCCGCTTGTTGGGCGAGACGGGAAAAGCTTTCGAGTACCGGCTTTAAAAGATTTTCTCTGTCTGCTCGGAAGTTCCCGGCCGATAAATTTCCCTTGACCTGTCCTTGAACCACCACTTGTGATCGCATATCTGATTCAGGCTTCAGCAACACAGGATTCATATCGGTGTGTGGCGAAACTCCCGCGGCCAGAGCTTGTAACGCCTGAGCCCTACCTAGTTCGCCACCATCTGTAGATACAGCTGCGTTGTTGGACATATTTTGCGGCTTGAAGGGGACGACGCTTAATCCCCGCTTTCTGAAAGCCCGCAGTAGGCCTGCGACAACCAGCGACTTGCCCACATTGGATCCTGTGCCCTGAATCATGAGTGCTCGGCTCATTACAACAACCTAAGCAGCAGAAAAGGAAAACCAATATTGAGCAAAGATCTCACCTGGAATTTGTAACGCACTCGCCTAATAGTTCCTGCATTCTTCGTCCAAAATTCTTGTTATTTAGGGCCAGTACGCCAACAGCTTTTGGCTATCTCAAGACAACTCAAAAACCTGACTAGCACCAGAAGAACAGACAGCTATTGCACCCGCAGCCCGCCAACAAGAGACGGGCCATTAGTCAAAATCGATATCACAAGAAAGATCCCACTCTGGAAGGGGGTCATTCAGGTCAAGCCAACTCTCAGGTCCTTTTTCGAACTCGTCGCCGGTTAGAACGCAGCTGTCCAGACGAGCCCGTATTTCAGCCTCGTCCATATCAATACCGATAAATACAATCTCCGTTTGACGATCACCAACAAGTGGGTCCCAACGCTCTTGAAGATCAAGTCGCTCTTCTTCAGTCTCCAATTCCCAATCTTCCTCTGGAGTCGCTGCAAACCAAGGCGCTAGCGGTTCAAGCATCACGGAAAGGCCTGAATGGCTCCACATCGCCTGCAGATCTGGGCGAGACGCGAGCCAAAAAAAACCTTTGCTCCGCAAAACCCCAGGCCATGCCTTCCCCAGCTCTCGAGCTAGGCGGTCTGGGTGGAAAGGCCACCGATGCCGATAAACAAACGACGTAATCCCATACTCTTCGGTTTCGGGGATTGGATCATCATTTAGTATCTTTGCCCAGCCAGGGGCCGTCTCACCCTCTTCTTCATCGAAGAGGCCCGTATCGAGAACTGCGTCTAACGGGACGTCGCCTTTTTCAGCCACAACAAGCTTGGCGTCTGGATTTAAGCTACGAACCGTCGCAACGACTTTCTCAAGATGTTCTTCAGTAACAAGATCCGGTTTCGAGACCACAATGACGTTGGCGAACTCAACCTGATCTACAACGAGATCTATGACAGAGCGATCGTCTTCGTCATCGCGACCGACGCCTAAGTCAGTTAACTCCTCAAGGTCGTCGAACCTATCGAGAAAGGTCGCAGCGTCAACAACACTAGCCATCGTGTCAAGACGAGCTAACGACGAGAGGCTCTCGCCATCGATGTCCTCAAACAAGAACGTTGCCGCTACCGGCATAGGTTCACTAATACCGGTTGATTCAATCAACAGGTAATCGAAACGGCCTTCAGAGGCTAAACGGGCGACTTCTATGAGCAGGTCCTCGCGCAACGTACAGCAAATGCAACCATTAGACATTTCGACTAGGCGTTCCTCAGTTCTGTCAAGCGTTGCGCTAGTAGAGACAAGGGAGGCATCGATATTCACCTCACTCATGTCATTGACTATGACAGCTACTCTCCGACCCTCACGGTTAGCGAGCACATGATTTAAAAGAGTTGTTTTTCCGGCCCCCAAAAATCCCGAGAGAACGGTCACCGGTAATCGTTCGTGCATAACCAAATCTTAGCGGTATTGAGAATCATTCCTATTTCTAGGCCGCCGCTCATTTTCTGAAGCCGAAAAAATATCCAAAACAAGTTGATTATGTAAGAACGATTCTCATTTTTACTAAGCTTTCCGCATGGAGGACTCCCAGGCGGTGACAACAACAGACACCTGCATTATCGGCGCTGGACCCCAGGGCCTAGCAGCTGCCCTTCAACTCGAACTCGTTGCTCCTTCGATGGACGTCACTGTAATTGATCATTCAGATCAGTGGCTAACAGCATGGAAGACCCAATTCGCACGCGCCGACATCACCACCTTGCGTTCACCAATTGTTCACCACCCATCCCCCGATCCATACGCCTTGACCGACTTTGTCGAACAACATGGCTTTGAGCGTTCCGGTCTTCCCTACGACCCTCCAACCGCTGAATCGTTTTCAGCTTTTTGCTCGGAGATCATCAAAAAGGCGGAGCTAGCTTCCCCAATTGCGGCGATACCGGAGACAATTCAAAGCGACCACACGGGCATCGAACTACAGACATCAGCGGGCGTCATTCGCTCCCGGCATCTGATTATTGCCACGAATCCTCATCATCGGAATATTCCGCAATGGACGTGGAATCTCGTAGGTCGTCAAGCCGGTCTTTTGGAGCACTCACTCGATGTTAATTTAGCTGAAACACCTGATTTAGAAGGTCAGAAGATCGCAATCGTTGGTGGCGGCTTAACAGCAGCACACCTCGCCCGCAGCGCTGCTCTCAAGGGAGCAGAAGTGAAGCTCATTGCGCGGAATCCTTTACGGATACGTGATTTCGACACTGAACCTGGCTGGCTTGGACCGAAATATCTAACCAAGTACTTCGCCGAATCAGACGTAGAGCGCCGCATTCAAGTAGCACGAGAAGCTCGAGGAGGCGGATCGATACCTGAGTGGATGCACAACACACTGTTAGATCTGACAAGTAGTCACGCTATGGAAATTCTCGATTCGGCTGAGGTCACCTCCGCTGACGCGTTATCTCCAGGTGGTTGCATCCTTCAACTCAATAACAATGAGCAGATATACAGCGACCAAGTGTGGTTAGCCACAGGCACTCAGAGCAACATCGAATCCATGAGATGCCTAAAACAAATACTGGCTGACGTGCCGGTCATCGATGGGCTCCCTCTTGTGGATCATTCGCTTCGGTTAGGACCTCACCCGGTGTATGTGATGGGACGCGTTGCTGCCTTCGCCCTTGGCCCAGCTGCCGGTAATCTTTGGGGCGCAAGACATGCCGCCCGTCGAATCACAACAGCTATAACTGGAATTGAGCTCAGCTCTGATGGCTACTACCGACAAAGTTCCGGACCAAACAACACGAAACCATAAGCACTAAATCATCTACAAAGGAGAGGCACGATGAATACCTTCACTCTTGATCCAATGGGGACCACAGCAGTCGGGGAAAACAGCATCGGGAATTTAGCCCAACATGTTCAAGCACACGGCACCCGAGCTTTCTTTATAAGCGATGCAGGAGTCCAGGGCGCCGGGGTGCTGGACACAGTAACCGAAGCGCTGACAGCGCATAATGTTGAGTGGGCGGCTTTCACCGACGTCGACCCGAACCCAACTGACACCAACGTTGCGGCGGGAGTAGCAGCACTTAAGAGCTTCGGGATTGAAGACACCGTAATGGTGCTCGTCGGCGGGGGGTCAGTTATGGACTGCGGCAAATACATCGCGATGGCCGCCCCATCTGGAATCAACGATGTGTCTCTAGCATTTTCTCCTGATCTCGACGATGCCGACAAGATCGACTTCAGCACGTTGTCACCCGCAGCACGCGCAACGGAGCCCTGCGTTCCCACAATCGCAGTTCCTACGACTTCAGGCACCGCTTCTGAAACCAACGGTGGCGGCTTAATCACCCGTACCGAAGACCACCGAAAACTGACGTTCGCCCACCCGGATGTGCAACCCCGCGCAATTATCCTCGACCCGACTCTTACTGTTGGATTACCTGCCGGCGCGACCGCAGCGTGCGGAATGGATGTACTAACTCACTCAATCGAGGCGTACACATCTACATCTGCAAACCCTTACTCAGACGGCCTAGCCCTTCACGCAATTCGACTCACAGGCAAATGGCTCCCTACGGCAGTTAGCGACGGAGGCAACATCGAAGCCCGAGCTGCGATGCAGGTCGCTTCTCATTTGGCGGGCCGAGCCTTTTCTTCTGGTCCCCTTCTAGGACTTGTCCACGCAACTGGCCATCCGATCTCGGGCACTTTTGGGATCGCACACGGCCAAACATTGGCCACAATGCTGCCGCATGTAATGCGCTTCAACCTCGATGTCTCGAATGAACGCTACGGAGACGTCGGCTTAGCGCTCGGCGTTACGTCAAATGCTTTAGATGCGATTGAGGCAGTTGAAAGTTTGTCAGCAACCGTGGGAACAGATCGGACGCTCACAGATCTCGGTGCAACCAAAAACGATATTGAACACTTGACTACCGATGC
>DKNM01000048.1:3691-8017 GCA_002470695.1 Candidatus Neomicrothrix sp. UBA7388 | reverse complement strand
TCGCGATCTCATTATTCTCAATACGCCTCGTTACCCGAACCGCGCCGACGTTAGAGGCCTATACGAATTGGCCCTCTAACAGAGTAGGCATAGCAAAAATCAGGGCAAAAGTGCAGACCGGCTCGGAACGGCTCTGCGCAGCAACCGCTAGCGGGGGCTAGTTGTGCGGTCGATCCAATGGGTTCCAATTCCTGACGTGAAGCCGCCATCCACGATTATGTGCTGCCCGTTCAACCAATCGTGTTCTCCGATTGCCAACCAAGTCAGAATCTGAGCTATGTCGTCTGGTTGAGCATGGCGGCCCATCTGATTACCAATCCAGTCCATCTGTGACTCTCCAACCTGTTGGGTGAAGTCAGGAAAGATTGGCGTCTCTACAGGGCCAGGCCCTACATCGTTGACTTGGATACCGCGCTCTAGCCCGCGACCCGCTAACTGCATCGTGTACACAACAACAGCTTCCTTTGAAAACGTGTAGGGGTCTGTGCCACAAGTAGAGCCATTCATTTCCCACCAGTCAGCGCCCGAAGCAAAGTCCGGGGTATCGAGAAGCTCAGCATGTTTATCAAACCGCTTCTTCCACTGATTACCCGCTATCGAAGCAACGTTTACGACCGTGCCTCCGTCAGCTATTCGAGACCACAGACTCTCCGTTAAGTGACGAAGACCAAGTGTGTTTACGGCTAACACCATTTCTGATGGAACAGTGCCTGGCACACCAGCAATATTGAGAAGCGACGCATATGTGTCGTCAAACCCAGATAACACCTCGTCGATCGAGTCCGGGTTGGACAAGTCGCAGTGGTAATGAGCGGTAACGTCCGGTGGCGCATCTTTGATATCTAGGGAAATAACTTCTCGACCTGCGTCGAGTAAGCGTTTGGTTGTTGCGCTACCGATGCCCGTAGAGGTGCCGGTTACAATTACTGGTCCTTCAGCTGTCATAGAGATCACAATAATAATGAGAATCATTCTTGACAAATGCGATGGATGACACTTGCGGCAACCTGGTCTTGATTCAGTCGGCCTAACCCAACTCAGAAATCTTCTGCGTTGATTCGGACTAGCAGATTTCAAAACACAGAAGAGGAGCGACATTGGGATCGGCGAACAGGGACGGCGGATCCCTGAGCTGGAAAATCCCGAATGGACGCTCCTCTTGCTGAGCAAGAAGGCTCTACGTTCGTGCTAGTGGTGAAGACTGAACTAGGCAGAACCTTCTCAAATCTTCGAGAGGAGCCTGCACTGCGTTCCATTCCTGGGAGGGTTAGTTGAGTGCGAAACCGAGGCAGACAGCTCTCGTTTTTCTATGACATTTAGCTACTACAAGTTTCCATCTTGTGTCGCATTGCTTGCCCTTTCAACCGGCTTGCTGCGTCATTTGTAAAGCTATCTGCAACTCATCTTCTGGCCCCAAAACTTTGTGGTTTTAAAGCTTCACCACGAAAACCCCGCCAAGGTTCCGTCGACACAAAAACTCATCATCATTAGAGCAAGACTCCTCTACCGCAGGTGAGGTGTTTCGGTGAGACAACGAGAGGGCCGCCCCGCAGGACGGCCCTCTAAACGGCGTGTACAGAAATCCGCACAGCTCCGTAGTCGATCAGCATGTCTAACTTGGAAGAAGCACCTGATCTATGACATGGATAACTCCGTTTGATGCTTCGATATCAGCTGCGACGACGGTAGCCGAGTTAATCGTCACGGTTCCCATCGACTCGCTCACATTCACTTCGGCACCATTGACAGTGCCAACAGCCAGGCCGTCAGCGCCCACTAGGTCAGAGCTCATCACCTTTCCGGGCACCACGTGATAAGTCAACACCGACGTCAAAGTGTCAACGTCTGCAAGAAGCTGATCAGCAGTTAACCCGAGCGCAGCTAAAGCAGCCGCAAAGGCATCTTCGGTGGGCGCGAAGACAGTGAACGGGCCGGCACTTTGCAATGTTTCGACTAGACCAGCAGACTGCAACGCAGCGATAAGAGTCGGGAATTGCTCCGCGCCAATCGCTACTTCCACAATGTCGCCAACAGCTACCTCAACTGCGCTTTCCTCAACCGGCGCCGCATCAGGCCCATCGGACCCGCAACTGGCTGCGAATATCGAGAGGGCTGCAATCGGAGCCCAAAATCGTAGTTTCATTAATGTTCCTTCCGTGCTTGTAGAGAGACCCTAAAGACGGTCAACGACCAAACCCCCTCTATTTCCAAGCACGAACAAATTGAAGAGTTCAACAAAGAAGCGGCCGATAGGGTTCGCCGGGCTCTAACCAACAAGGCGGATTAATCGCAAAACGTATCTAATTTGCATGGTCAAGGCCGCGAATACGAAGGGCACGGCTCCGTTAGCTGCACGCCCTTGGGTCTTTGATTCTCTCGGCCTCATAACAGTCCGGCCAAGATGACCACTCCTGTTGCCGCTGGTACCAGTCGGCGTAACGAGGATCACTTTGATACTTTTCTTCGTACTTGTGAGCGAGCCGGTCCCAAAACGTTCCCGATAGATCCACTTCACACATTGATTGGCGATCAGATTGCATTCGATCCCAGTCCGGCGACTCTAAAAGCCCGAAAATTTGTCCTAGATCTTCAACCTCTGGCCCAAAGGCTAGGCGTCCGTTACCGTACGCTCCATCTGGCTTCCACATATTGAGGTCAGTGTCATAATCATTGCCGCTTTCAGTTGAACCCTGCGGCACCCGAACATCATGTATTGCCGCAATACCTTTGAGGTCTTCAGCCGACCAGCCCAAATGTTGTTTGTGGCTATTTGGGGCACGTACCGACGAGTGAACGCACCTGTTGTGGCTCAGTCCAAGAATATGACCGAACTCGTGAAAGACTGTTTGACGCGTCCTCATCTGGTACCAGGATGGGTAAGGCTTATCCCAACTTAGTAGCTCTCTTTCCCTGCGCTGCCAATCTGCTGCCGCAACTTGAATACTCCCATAGGACTTGCCAAAAAAGGGTTGGTTTCTGCTAACGGTGCTCGCGAAACCCTTGTTTTCGCACCCGAGATCGGCATATAAATCTGCCCCTAGGTAGCTTTCGTCTCCACAGTTGTCTATGAAATGAACAGAAAGGGTCACTTCTTCCGGCGTACTCGCAAAACCGGCCTGCAAGGAGGGCGCGATCACAGCAAGAATTTCGAAGGCATCAGCAAAATCTTGAATGATGTGTTCATTTATGACGCCATATAGGGCAACCTTCATCGGGGTTCCATCAACCACAGACTTTTCGATCGGCTGGTCGAGGTAGTAGCCCTCTCTCCCATCTTCAAACGGCGGGCCGTAGTCCTCCCACCAAGAAGTCGCGATCATTACAGCTTGAACGTCGGGGTCAGGTAAACCCTCTTCGATAAAGGACGCATATCGCTCGTAATCGGGAAGTTGGCCAGCCCCCGGCAGGTTCGGAACTTCTGTAGGGTATCGAGCGTCGCTACGCTCGAGATCCTCAAAAAGGACCACTGAACAAAGCTGACCGTCACTATTTATTAGTTGCAGTTCGACGTCGACGCCTATGCGGTGCACCGTTTCCGATTCGGGAAGAAGCCAGCTGTGAGTCAATCGATCTAAATCAAGCGGTAGTCGATGAAATTCATGAACCCATGAATGTTCGATACCGCGTGACCACCGCCAGTTCATGTCCGGCCTCATTGCAAGCCAAGACTCTTTGTAACCGAAATCGGAAGCCGCTTGCGGAGTGTCTTCCCCAATAGCGTGCAACGCTAAAGACACAGTGTCATCTACAAAACGCGTTTTTACTGTCGAAGGAAAACCGAGACAACTCCGACCCAGATCCGTCTCATTAGTTAAAGGCCGTAGCGCCGTCGAAAACATGACAACGCTCGGATCTTGAATTCCTTCGAATTTTCGCCCGTCTGAGTCAACGAGGGCGCCACCTTCAATCGTCAAGTGGTAGCTCATATTCGGCGCTAAGCGACGCGGGAGATCGACCGTTATGACCGGACTTCCCCATCCTTTGATACGCCAATCAGTTATCTCGATATTTTCGACTGGCGAGTGAACGGAGTTCCACAGACTAATAAAGGGTTCCAGAGAACGCTTCGCTACGCCCGCCGGCAACAGTCCTTTATTGCCTTGATAAACATCTCGATTGAATACGAGCGTCACGTCGGGAACTTGAGAATCGTCGTTAGCGACTTCACTGAAGGAATAGCGAAGCAGGACCAACGGACTTTCGGGCTTAGCTCTGGGATCAGAAGCTGCAACGGATTCGACCTCGGTCGTGTTCACAATTTGTCCCGCAGAGTTTTCCACTGTCCTCGCGGAATTGTCTGAGGGCTGAGCGCATGCCGCTACGACA
>DKNM01000048.1:0-3299 GCA_002470695.1 Candidatus Neomicrothrix sp. UBA7388 | reverse complement strand
ATATTCAAGCCCATTGCGTTCACCATTACAAAAGGGGGGAAGACCATCGTCACGACGCCGGCAGAAAATTAGAAGAGGAGTCCCATTTAGGGTCGGCGGACGGGGTCGGTGGTACCCCGGGCTTGAAAACCCGTAGCGGAACTCCTCTTACTAATCAGGAATGAACTGCATTGGTGCTAGTAGTGAAGACTGACCCACGCAGAACCGTCCCAATTCTTCGGAAGACAAGTGCACTGCGTTCCAATCCTCGAAGGTTAGTTAAGTGCGAAACCGGGCAGTTGCCTACCGTTTTTCTATGACGTTTAGCTACTACAACTCTCTATTTTGTGACGCATCGCTTACCCTTTCGGATCGCCTTCTTCACTGCTAGGAACTCTATCTGTGGGTCACATTCTCGCCCCAAAACCTTCTCTTACTGAAAGCCTCGTCCGCGCCCCAACGCCTCTATTTAGGCGCCTGATGGAATTGCGGAGTTTGACACGGGACAGGCGGATAGAGTTTCCCGGACGGTAATTACGAAGGTGGATTGATGACAAAAGCATATTTGGTTGGCATGGTTAAGGTGACGAATATGGAGGGCATGGCTCCCTATATGGCGGCGGTTGAAGATACCGTCACTGAGCATGGAGGCAAGTTCTTAGTACGGCACATGGATGAGAAGCTGCACTCAGAAGACGACCCAAATCCAATTACCGTCGTCATCGAATTCCCTGATGCGGATGCTGCAATGGCGTGGAAACATTCCGACAACTACCAAGCTATTTTGCCGGCACGGCTTGAGAATTCCGAAGGCCCGCTAGTGATTTGTGACGGAGTGGGATAGCTCCAACCAAACTCGAGCAGAGGCAAGGGAAATCAACGCCCTTTTGCGGGGCTCTATCAACGCGTCCCAGACTGTGATTTCTGGAAACATTCTCGCCAGAGTAATGGGTGTCTCGGGCCGAACTGGTGTGCGCGAGATCTTTTACTGCTTGCTTGACGCGCTTGACACCATATGAAATCTAGGACTTTGCCAGCAGCACTCAGGTGTTTGCCACCTGGTGACACTCTTGGTGAATAGGATTACAACGTGGCCCGACCAAAGAAACCTAAAGCAGCTCCAAAACCTAAAAAAGCGAAGGTAGACAAGTTGCCTGAACAAGTAAGACTCGCTATCGAAGCCAAACAATCTCAGAATGGAGGGAAACGCTCCAGCAAAGGAGCAGCCGTGCGCAACACGGGCTATGGCGGCGGAACTCCCAAGAGAACAGGTGGAAGAGACCGCTAAGGAGAAACTGCCGCAAACCCCGACTCTTAAGAGGAGTTCTAGGCGTTCAAATGATGCAAGCTGTGCTGAGTTGCCGCATAAGGCGACGTTTGCTCGGATCCCAAGCGTCACGTCGATGCATAGTTCCAAGAGTGTCGAACATAACTAAGTCACCGACTTGCCAATCATGGCCGTAAACACGCTCAGGTCGAGTTGCATGGAGATGAAGTTCTTTAAGCAGCGCACTACTTTCGTCGCGTTCCATTCCGACTATCCGACGTGTTATACCCCTAGATACATACAGGATTGCGTCGCCGGTGTCCGGGTGGTGCACTACCACTGGATGTTCAGCTTCGGGGATATCGGGGCGGTCGATACCTGCGGCCTCGTCGCGTTCGACCTTGGCGGCGAAATCTTTGTCGGGTTCCGCCATGTAGTCGGCGATGCTGTGAGTGGCTCGTAGGTTGGTTAGCCGAGACTGAAGTTTGGGGTCGAGGGTTGCGTACGCCTCGTACATGTCAGTGAAGTATGTTCGGGGCGGTTCAGGTGGAAGTTCGACGGCATTAAGAAAGCTTGTCTTACCGGGCGTCGCTGCATAGGAATAGTCGGCGTGCCACTCAAGGTCGGTGGCGCCTTCAACTCCAAGACGTTGACCGTTTTTGCCCCGAATGTTTGTCACTGGGAGGATTTCCGGAAGCGCTCCAGCATTTCGGAACCACTCCGATCCTTTAATCGGGTCGCCGAACGACTCGACAAACCTCACGAGATCCTCGTCGGTCGGTTGAGGTTGACCTCGAAACACCAGCAGCCGGTGTTGGTGTAACGCTTCAGTGATTTTTTGTTTGCTTTCACGAGCAAGCGGTTCGGCTGGTTCCCAGCCAGATACCAGAACTCCGAAAGGGGCCGAGGGCAATGGATTAATCTCGATACTGGCCATGGAGAGAGTCTTACACATTCTCGCGCTGCGGTACCTTTGGACCCGCGGGATCAGCAACTAAAGACCGTCTTGCAACGAATGCACCACTCATCGCTGGCGGCACGTGGCTCGCCTAAGTTACGGAAGAGTCAAGGTTGTGGGAGAAGCGCCATTTTCTTGCTCTCGGGCAACTCCCAGAACTGTTTGATTTCTTCATCAAGGTCCGCAAGCGACCGACCGAAGACGGTTTCGAAGGCTTCTTCCCAACCGACAGTTTCGGCTATCGGATGAAAATCTTCGAGTAATGCGTCGATATTGGTTTCGGAAAGCAGATGAGCGATAGCCCATGCCCCTAAGTCATAGGCCAAAGCGCCGCAAGGGTCCGAGTATTCGATAAGTGAGCTTAGGTTCCGCTCTGCGCAACCGTTAGCAAACTCGCGCTCGATGTTTCGCAGTTTGTTCGCCATCTCTCCTTCATAGGTGAATGGCCAATCGCCCTTCGGAACTGTCGGCATCAACCCTTGCTTAGCTAGTTGGGCAGTGCCATATTGCGCCATGAACTCGGCTGATCCCTCGGCAAACCAGACAGGCCCAAATGCGCTGTCTCGTTTCTCCCTGTCCAGAGTGTCTATAAATGAGTGTTGGACCGCATGCCAATATTCGTGAAGCACAGTCTTAACATCCTCTACGCCTGGTGTTCCGAATCGGCCAGCCAAGCCCCAAGGTAGTGTTGTTGTGAAGCGGTGGATTCCCCACTCAAATCCGCCGTTGTGGCCCGCTGTTCCAAACGGGTCGTTATCGGCGACTGCTTGGGCTCCAAGCTGTTGGTACTCAATCATCGAATGCTGCTCTGGACCGGCCTCTCGCCGCATGCAGTCGGCATAATTCCATTCGCCTCGTGCGTCTCGGCGGGAACAGAATTGCTCGACCAAGGCCTGCCCCGCGTCGGGGTCTAGTCCCATAACCCAATACTCCACCGGCCAGTAGAGGCCCCACATGTCTGCAGCGAGGTCCAACGATTCTGAGATTGCTTGGGTAACTGAATCTTCGACATCGTCTGCAGCAAAAACCTCGATTATTAACGGCTGCGAGATGGTCACTTGGTTCGAACTTGAAGACTCAGACGACGAAGACTCA
>DKNM01000001.1:17820-34695 GCA_002470695.1 Candidatus Neomicrothrix sp. UBA7388 | reverse complement strand
CCGCGGGGACTGTCACAAAGATCTTAATTAATTTGCTTTAGTTCTCAGCTGAGAAGCCAATCAGCGGGCCTCAAATCGCTTTGCGCAAAAAGCTGACTCTCGAAACGTTGCATCCCTTTAATCCAGCGGTCCACATCGTTGGCTTTTCGCTCTCTGTAGGTCTGCACCTCGGGGTGCGGCAACACTAAAAATCGCTCTTCCGACATGCACTCAATTACCGTGTCGGCAAGTTGCTCTGGGCTCAGCACACCATCCCCCGCTGCGCTCCCTGGCGTGCCGGTGCCTTGGTCAAGGCGGTCCGGGCTGTTGGCAAGGATATTGGTTTCGACAGCTTGCGGACACAGCATTGAAACTCGGATTCCTCGCTCACCGTAGGTAATGGCAAGAAACTCTCCCAAGGAAACTGCTGCTGCTTTTGTGATTGAGTACTGCATTGAACCCAGCTGCGTCAATAAACCTGCCGCTGAGGCTGTGTTGAGAAGATAACCACCCCCATTAGCAACCATTACTGGCACCGAAGCTCGCGCAGCGTAGATGTGAGACATAACATGCACTTCCCACATTCGTTGAATCTCGTCGTTCTCTGTTTCAAGACCACCTTGTGTTACGTACCCCGCATTCGAAACAAAAATGTCTAGGCCACCATGTTCTTTAACTGTTTGGTTGACTAGTTCTATGGTGCCTGCCTCATCGGTAACGTCGAGTTGCATCGCTGTCGCGATGTCAATCATGCCCGCGACCCTCTGCGCGTTATCAACATCCATGTCAACGACTACAACCGCGCGGGCGCCTTCGTCAGCAAATCGGTGAGCGAGAGCTTCCCCGATACCGCTTCCTCCACCCGTAACAATGGCAACTTTGTCTTTAATCTCCATGCCTGCAGAGTAACGACCCAAACGGGCCCGTGCCTTGCCGGACAAAGAGCTATGAGGCAGTACTGCATTAACGCCGATTCTCTCAAAGGTTGCGGCTCTTCTATGATTAGTGTCCTTGCAGGGAAAAGGGGGTGGCCTAATGGTTGCGCCGCTAGAAGATGTAACCGTTGTGGAGATCGATAATTGGATGGCCTCGCCGAGCGCTGGCGCTATTCTCGCCGATCTTGGCGCGAACGTAATCAAAGTCGAGCCTCTCTCTGGGGACCCGATGCGCAATATGGGTCGGCCCGCCAAGGTTCCAGATGAAAAGAAGGATTTTGATTACCAGTTTGACGTGTCCAATCGCGGCAAGCGGTCGATCACAGTCGATCTCGACTCAAGCGACGGTATTGAAGTTGTCCGATCGCTGATCAGCAATGCCCAAATTTTCATGTGCAATCTTTTAAAGCGACGACAGGAAAAATTCGGCTTGGAGCCTGAATCCGTAAGATTGCTAAATCCCCAAATAGTTCATGCGACCTTGACGGGCTACGGGACTTCCGGTCCTGAGGCTCAACGGCCCGGCTACGACGTCACTGCCTTTTTTGGGCGTTCTGGGATCTACGACGCTATGCGCGAAGGTGAACTTGGTGCAGTTCCGATGGCGCGACCAGCACAAGGAGATCACACCACAGGATTGGCTTTCGTCGGGGCAATTCTTGCTGCGCTGCGACTAGCCGAGAGAACGGGTGAAGGTCAGACCGTTGAAACTTCGTTGTATGAAACGGCAATTTGGACTCAAGCTACGGATTATGCGATTACGGCAGTCGATCAAGCCCCTCTTAGACCAAGGGCTCGGGAGAACATGATAATTCCGACGGCGAACAGGTATCCCTGCGGAGATGGTAAGTGGGTCGTGTTGAATATGCCGGAAGAAAGTGCTTGGCCAAAATTATGCGAAGTTATCGAGCGCGAAGACTTGGTTGCGGACGAGCGCTTCCAAGATATTCGTGGGCGTTTTAAGCACATGCCCGAAATTGTGGCCGCAATTGATGACGCTCTTTCTCACAAAAGTCGAGATGAGTGGGGCGAGATTTTTGATGCTCGCGGAATTATCTGGGGTCCAGTTCTAGGACTTCACGAGGTAGCAGCGGACCCTCAGGCTGAGGCACTATCCATTTTCCCCACTCTCCACAACGACGCAATCGGCCAATACCGAACGGTCGCTGCACCGATGAGATTTGTTGAAGCTGATGTGGGCCCAAGCCATTCTGCTCCGAAGCTAGGTGAACACAGCCGGGAAATACTTGCAGAATTCGGTCACGACGCAAGCCATATAGAAGCTCTCATCGAAAACGGTGCTGTGGGCGAGTTGCCTTAGTGCCCTCGGAGAAAGGTCGGCAACGCCGGCGACTGGTCAGAATTGGATTCCAACTGGAGCGACAATCTGGCTCTGTAGAACCCAGCCCACCAAACCTACCTGATCCATCAACGTCGTCGTGCAGCACGCCAAGTTGTTCGTCACACGCCGTGTTTCTGATTCAAACAAAATCCATTCGTCTTGGGGCGGCCGCAGTAACTGAAGAGTCACGTCTGTGTTGATAAATGGTTGGTCGTCATCGGAGTTTTCCCATCCGACGGCAGCACCTAAATCCGAGAGCGTTGCCACTTGTTGGAACATCGATGGTAATTCCCCTCCAACCAATCGATGGTCTAATCGTGCCCAAATCAACCCTGGACCGGGTTCCTCTGTAGAGCCCTCAATTACCCGAAAATCCACGGCGTCAGCGTTGAAGCCAGGCCTGGGGTAGTTCATTTCGGGATGCGCTCCGGGGTCCGCCCTCTCTAATGGTA
This sequence comes from Candidatus Neomicrothrix sp. UBA7388, assembly GCA_002470695.1. Taxonomy (GTDB): domain Bacteria; phylum Actinomycetota; class Acidimicrobiia; order Acidimicrobiales; family Poriferisodalaceae; genus UBA7388. The sequence continues at coordinate 31,987 of DKNM01000001.1, read as the reverse complement.
TTGGCGGCACCTCATCTGGCTTTAACTTGATCTGTTCAGGCGGGCAAAGCCATTGCGATGATGCTCTGGCGACTATTTGACCGTTGAACTCAATGCTTCCTTCGACAACCGCAGTCTGTTTGCCGTTCTTGACAACTCGGCCAGAAGTCTGCAGTTCACCCACCGGGACTCCTGAAAGAATTTCTACCGTTAAGCGCGAGCAAACCAAATCGCCTCTCTGGAGCGAATTCTCAATCGTCCACGCAAGGATCCCGCAAATCGGTCCTCCATGCATAACCCCATGACTCCAAGGACCACGAGACAACTCTGTAGCCTCTACCCCATTCGAGGTCGAAATAAATAGCGCTGGCGGATATGGGGATTTGGCGAGAGGGGGCATCGAACCACGTTAGGGTGCGAAGATGCGCCCATTCCGCTTCGGTGTACAATTTTCTAAATCTCAATCTGGCAGTGAATATCGATCGACCGTAAAAAAGATTGAGGATCTCGGTTTTAGTACCGTATTTTGTCCTGACCACTTCGATGACCAGTGGGCACCCACCGTAGCTCTCACAGTTGCAGCGGAGGTTACCGAGAGTCTGAAAGTTGGGGCCTTGGTCTACGACGTCGACTATCGACACCCAGTAACCCTGGCTAAAGAAATTGCTACGCTCGACCTGATATCCGAAGGCAGAGTGGAGTTCGGTATCGGTGCGGGTTGGATGCGCACGGACTACGAATCTTCGGGAATTCAATTCGATGGCCCAGCTATTCGAATAGACAGAATGCTCGAGGCTATAAAGGTAGTTAAGGGCCTCTGGTCCGGTAGTAGTTTCAGTTTTGCCGGTGAGCACTACTCAATTTCGGAAATGGTAGGCATGCCCGCACCCCACACAGAAAAGGGCCCGCCAATAATCGTTGGTGGCGGAGGTAAAAGAGTTCTGACTGCAGCAGCTCAAGCAGCCGACATCGTCGGCTTGAATGCTTCACTACATAGTGGTTCAGTAGGGCCAGACACCGCTCTTTCCGCACTCGGAGACAGGTTTCTGGAACGAAGTAAGTGGGTTAAAGAAGCCGCGGGAGATCGTTTTGAAGACCTTGAAATTCAAATGAATACCTTCGTGGCCACGGTCACATCAAGCACATCTGAAGCTGACGAAATGTTTGAAGGAATGGCGCCCATGTTCGGCCTTTCCGCTGAGCAAGCTCGGACTATTCCTATGGTGCTCGCCGGGACAGTAAATGACGTCTGTGAACAGCTTCTCAATTATCGAGATCTCTACGGAGCCAATTACTGGGTGATTCACGAGAACGAATTTGAAGCTATGGCACCTGTAGTTGCGAGGATGACGGGTACGTAGGCTTCGGAATGATGTCGCCTCGGTGTCATCGCCCGCCCCTATTGTGAAGAACATGATTGACACGAGTGCGGTCGGGTTTGGCCAAGCCGCCAACCAGCAGCTCGCTGCGCTATTACGCACCGCAAAGAGTCAGGATGTCTTTGCCCCGGTGTGCGTGATAGTTCCCAGTAATTACGTTGCGGTCACACTGCGCAGAGATCTCGCAAAAGGCGACTATGGACCCACATCTGCCATTGGTAGCGGCTTAGTTGCGACAAATTTCTTAACCTCTTACAGGCTCGCTGAAACGATCTTCGGTAATAGCTTCTTAAACCAAGGCAAACAACCGGTCCGAAGCGTTGTCATTAGTGCCGCAATACGACAAGCACTATCGGAAGACCCGGGTATTTTTCGTCCGATAGCGCACCATGGCGCTACTGAGCGCGGGCTACTCGAGGCCTATCGAGAACTTCGTGACCTACAAGACACCGAACTCGACAACCTGGCATCGATGGGAGAGCGAAGCAGCGAGATAGTTCGCATTTACAACGCCGCATATCAGTTGCTTAGCAACGACTGGTTCGATGAATTCGATCTTTTTCGGTCCACCAATCTGTCTGACAAAGAAGTTGCTGACAAGGGGAAGCTGGTGCTATTTCTGCCCCAGCAGCTCGCCAACACCGAAATGCAGTTTCTTGAGCGTCTATCTAAGGTCAGCGCAATTTCCGCCTTGATCGGAGTGACTGGCGTCACCGAGGCCGATCGTGATGCCCACCGCTTCGCTAATTATTTCGACAAACAACTTTCACTTCCAGACCCCAAATCAACCTCCTCTGCCACGATCATTTCGGTTAGCGATGCTGATGACGAAGTGCGCACCACTCTCCGGTCGGTCGTGGGTTTACTCGACCAAGGAGTCAGAGCTGACCAAATCGCCATTCTCTATCCCCACCAGCACCCTTATGCGCGACTCCTTGAAGAGCAGCTAAATGCCTCAGAAATCTGTTTCAACGGGATATCAGCTCGAACAGTCGCGGATTCAATGTTGGGACGTTTCATAAGCAGGTTGCTGGCATTACCTGACAAAGATTTGCACGTGAGAGAAATACTGAGCTTTCTTTCGAGTGCACCAATTCGACAAAGCAGTGACAGCACAACAAAGATCCCAACAGTTGCGTGGTCTCGAACTGCTGCTGCCGCCGGAGTTAGTAGAGGCTTAGACGATTGGGTTGTCAAGCTCACACGGCACCGAGAACAACTCCTGGCGTCAGCGAAGCGAGAGCAGCTGCGCACAGGCAATGAGCAGCTGGTGCGACGTTATGAAATGGATTCACTAAACGCCGAAAATCTTTTGAAATTTATCGTCGAACTCCAACAAACCATCAATCCTGAAGTTTTACCGAGCGACTGGATACAACTCTGCTCATGGTTACGGGAAACGATGACCCGATATTTAGATTTGAGCGATCAGCGTGGCTCAAGTGAGGCAGACCTAAGCGCAGTTAACCAAATTTTAGATCAGCTACAGAACTTGGCTCAGGTCGAGCCCACTGCAAGCTTCGCTGTCTTCCGGCGAAGTTTGGAGACACAATTACAAAGAAACGGTCAACGCCATGGCAAGCTCGGGCAAGGCGTGTTCGTCAGTGACATACACCAAGCGTGGGGCCTTAATTTCAAACACACTTTTATTTTAGGATTGGCTGAAGGAATCTTTCCTCGCCCATCTTCACAGAACGGCCTTATCCCAAGCGACGACCGAGCCCGAGCAAGCGGCTCTTTAAAATCCGCCCGTGATTCAGCGCAAAGCGATCACCGGCTCTTTCTTGCCGCCTTGTCCTCATCTGAAGCAGCCACATTGCTATTCCCAAGAGGAGATTTACGGAGACCTAAGGACAACTACCCTGCTCGATGGCTAGAAGAAATAGCAACTTTTCAAGCATCTTCATCACTTAGCGAAGCATTCACGAACTCACAACACTCGTGGGCTCGTCGTCAATCCTCTTTCATCTCAGGCCTTCAAGAATGTTTCTTTCCAGCATCAACCCAGGAATTCGATTTAGCTTCGCTATTAGATACTCGAGACCGAGGTCAAGATCTCGAGCTTGCGCTATTAAACAATAAAGATGCGTTCGACGCTGGCAGAGAACTAATTCGATCACGTAACAAGAGCGCCTTTACACGTTTCGACGGCAACCTAATAGGACTAGTTCATCCGAAAACAGTCCGAACAAAAGTGCTTTCACCAACGCGTCTCAAGCAGTGGGTTGAGTGCCCCCACAGCTATTTCATGCGATATGTCCTAGGAGTTGAGGAGCCCGAGTCCGCTCGGCATGAATTTCGCATACCACCGTTAGTTCGCGGAGCGCTGATCCACGAAGCAGCAGACCGTTTCTTTAGGGATCAAATAGCAAAGGGCGACCCCCCTGGACCAGGCCGTCAATATGCAGAAAGCGATATCTCTTCGATTCGACGATTCGGCGCCGAGGTTGCATCAGAACTTGAAGCCCAAGGACTAGTAGGCCGGCCATTATTTTGGGTTCGAGACCGAGAAAAGCTACTCAACGACCTAGAGGGGATTTTAAAACATGATCATCAGAGGGAGAACAGAGGGACAACAATCGCCACCGAGCTAAGTTTCGGTCTGCCAGACAGCAAGTTTCCTCCCCTTGAGCGGATACTTCCATCGGGAAGAGCAGTAAATTTTAGAGGAAGCATCGACCGAGTTGAACGAACAGAAACTGGGTCTCTGATAGTCATTGACTACAAAACTGGAAAAATCGGGGACTACAAAAACCTTTCTAGTGACAACCCCACCTTGGGCGGTTCACAACTCCAACTACCGCTTTACGCTCTTGCCGCGAACACATACTTGGGCGAAGAACCCGAAACTGGCCACGCTCTCTACTGGTTCACCAGCGACTCTGAACGCTGGGCGACCCACGGTTATGCAATTGACCCAGATATTCTCGAAAAGTTTGACGAAGCCATCGAAGTGATCGTTGACGGAATCGAAGGCGGTCTTTTTCCTTCAAAACCAACACCTTCCAATTCAAGATGGACTGGGGTCGGGGAATGTAGATTTTGCAACCCAGACGAACTTGGTTCTGGGGGGTCAACTGAAAAGTGGGAGGCACTTTCAGAACTCGGTTTATTTGCTCCCTACGCCATGCTTCGCGGCAACGGGGACTCAGTCGATCAAGAAGTTAGCAATGAGTAGCGAGGACCTGCCGTTAGATCAGCCAGCTAGGGAAGTTATAGCTTCCGAGCACGATCGGACTCTTTTCGTAGAGGCAGGCGCTGGTTGCGGCAAAACTGAGGCATTAGTGGGCAGGGTGATCAATCTAGTCCTTTCTCCTATCGGCATATCTCTGGAGAACATCGCTGTTATTACGTTCACGAACAAAGCTGCGGCCGAACTACGACACCGGATTCGAATCCGTTTTGAGGAACTTCTAGCTGGTAACCCCGAACCTTCAATAAAAGAAACAATCCTGGCCTCATTGGAACAAATCGACGAAGCGACTATTTCAACCTTGCATGGATTTGCCCGACATCTCCTGACTGAGCACTCGGTAGAGGCTGAGCTTCCACCGGACTTTGAAGTTCTTGATGAGATGTCAACCCAAGTCGAATTTCAAGAACGATTCGAACAATTCTTTGATGAGCTTCTAGTCGATCCAATGTGGACCAAAACACTTCTGATCGGGGATGCACTTGGCATTAACCCAGCTAGAGATCTCCTGCCTCTCGCTGTTGAACTACACAAAAACTGGGATCTGCTCGAGCTGACAGACCCGCCCCACCTCACTGAGATCCGATTCGAGGACCTTATTTCCAAAGGCCGAGCAATAGCGCGCCGTGAAGGTGCATTCGTAGGCAATGCTGATTCGGATTCGATGACGGAATGTCTTACCCAGGTCACTCAATTCGTGCGCGAACTCGAGTCCGCCTTTGATGAGATTCAACAAGTAGCGGCGCTGATGGATTGCAAACTTCCTAGCGGTAAGCGGGCGGGACGAAAAGAAAACTGGACTGACATCGATGGCCTTAGGGGCGATTATCAGAGCTACCGCGATGAAGTGATTTTGTTTCGCACTTCGCTCACTGATCTAGTTCTTCGGCGACTGACGGCCTGCCTCACAAACTTTATTTTGGCAGGCATCGGAGAGCAACGAAAACAGGGACGCCTCGATTATCAAGACCTCTTGGTTTCAACCAAAGAAATACTTTGCGACCCAACCCGGGGTTCCGTTATCCGTTCGAAGATAGCCGATAAATACCAGTGCCTTCTTGTCGATGAGTTCCAAGATACGGACCCAATCCAGATTGAAATTGTCACCCTAATTGCCTCCGCAATCGACACCGAATCGTGGACTTCGTGGCAAGCGGCGCCCACTCTTCCGGGTCAACTTTTCTTCGTCGGAGATCCCAAACAATCGATATACCGGTTTCGGCGGGCCGATATAAGCCTGTATTTAGATACCCAAAAAAAGTACGAAACTGGCCAACTGCAACTCTCAACAAACTTTCGCAGCACGCCAGAGATCATTAGTTGGATTAACAAGGTTTTTGGTGACCTAATAAATTCACGCGAAGGAAGCCAGCCCTCATATACTCCTCTAACCCCAATGCGTGAACCGGCACCGGCAGGAGCAGCTGTTTCTATTGTCGGCTCAGTTGCGCATCCAAAATCGACTATCGGTGTGTCAGATGCTGACTCTGTGAGGTTGGCTGAGGCCCATGACATCACTCAGCACATAATTCGCATTGTCCAAGAGGGCTGGTCGGTTCAAGACAATAACGTCTGGCGCGCTGCGAGGCTGAGCGACATTGCAATTCTGGTTCCAACTAGATCGAGAATGACCGAACTCCAGAGAGATTTCGACAGGGCTGGGGTCTCCTATCGAGTCGCATCCAGCTATAACGTTTGGAGGAGCCCAGAAATTCGTGACCTGGTCATCTGCCTCAAGGCCATCAATGACCCTTCAGATTCGCTGGCGACCGTTTCAGCTTTACGTTCTTCTGTCTACGGCTGTGGCGACGACGACTTGTACAGATTTAGGACAAACAATTCAGATCCTTGGGTCTGGGATCCACTCGCCAACTCACAACACGCAACCCGAACCAAAGCTAGTGACCCAGTCGCCCTGGGTCTGGCTCACTTAGCGGAACTACATAGAGAGAAAGCCGTCGTATCAACTTCGGAACTAGTTGGGAAACTGGTGAAAGATCGACAGTTAGAAGAGCAATGCGCAGCGCGTCGACATCCGGGAGAGTCTTTGCGACGTCTCAGGTACGTAGTTGACCAAGCTCGTGCTTGGTCAGATACCCATAACGGAGATCTTCAGACTTTTCTTTCTTGGATTACTCAACAAACAGCTGAAAATGCGAGACCCATCGAAACCATTATTTCGGAAGATGACGATGACTCAGTTCAGATTATGACTGTGCACGCCGCAAAGGGTCTCGAGTTCCCAATAGCCATTGTTGCTGGACTCCCATTAAGAGCACCTACAGATTCGGGAGCCAAAGTCGGGTACCCCCAAAATTCATTACTCCCCGAGGTCAAAATTCGAAAGGACGTGAAAACTCTCAACTTCGACGACTGGTCAGATGCTGAGAAACTTTTCGATCGTGATGAATCGATTAGGACTCTCTACGTGGCTTGCACGCGAGCCCGAGATCATTTGGTCATCTCCCTGCATCGCAAGGAAACTACAGCTAAGTCAGGTTCTCAATACAGGATTCCAGCAGAGTTATTATTAGGGGCTTCAAACGGTGCCCCTCACACCGAATTTGACTACACAGCACAAAATCAGATTTTGAGAATCAGCAAACGAGATCATTACGCTTCTCGCCCAGGAATATCCGAGTGGAGAGAGCGTTACGCCAATGCAGTGGACTTCAGCAGCAAGTTCGGAATTTTGACCGCAACTCGGATTGCTCAAGCCAGTGAAAGTTCGATGATGACCTCTGAACGCGACGAGACTTTTGATCCAGGTTTGTTAAAAGACGCCGAGGAATCTGAGTTGCCGCTCCAAAGTCGAGGACGCTATGGCACTGCAATCGGACGCGCTGTCCATGCCGTGCTTCAAACCGTTGATTTGAAAGACGGCAATGGCGTCAAAGCCCTTGCAAAATTGCATGCCGCTGCTGAGGGAATACCGGAATTATCAGAAGAAATTGCGTCGCTAGCGTCGTCTGCTATCGATACTCAAGAAGTCCAGTCGGCGGTACAAGGGAGATATTGGCGTGAACTCCACGTCGCGTGTCCAATAAATGGTCAACTCATCGAGGGGTATGTAGATCTTGTATACGAATCAGATGACGGTTTGGTTGTTATTGACTACAAAACGGACCAAATCGAACCTAAGGAAATTGAATCCAAAGTTGATCGTTACCGCCTTCAAGGCGCTACCTATGCGCTAGCCCTAGAGGAAACAACCCATGAAAAAGTCAGCAAAGTTGTTTTCGCCTTCTTATCGTCACACGCGACAGCTAAATGCGTTTCGCTGCCAAACCTTCAAGCAGCAATCGTTGATGCCAAAGAGGTCATACGGCGCGAGGCGGAGGCTGGTAGCCGCCCATGAGATCACCTATGCGCGTAGCCAAAGCTATTGTAAGGCTGTCATCGCCGTAGTTTCCGACAACCTGACAGCCAATTGGCATTCCTGATTTTCCTAGTCCTATAGGCGGCACCGTTGAAGGTAAATAAGCCATGCCAACCATCGTCGTCCACTTCACGACATCAACGTAATTGCGTCGTTCACCGTTACACATGAGAGTTCGGCTTCCAAAGTCACCCTCTTGCTGGTGCTCAAATGGCGGCACAAAACAAACAGGCATAATGACAGCATCGTACTTGTCGAAGAATTGAGCCCATTTCAGTCTCAGTTCCTCTCGCCGAGCATGTCGGTCGAGCCAAATTCTGTGGCCAGGACCGTCACTGTCAGTGCTCTGCGAGATAGCCCTTTGGACCAGCCACAGCCCTAACATGGCAGCTTCATTGGGATCCAGTTCGGGCCTCGCTGATCGATCAACGGGTATTCCATCTCTTTCCAAGGCATCAACAACTTTCTCAAGCTGTTTGCGAACCTCTTCATCAACGGGGCAGAACTCGTCGTCAAGCCAGGCACCTACTCTCAAAAGCTTCAGATCCTTAGGAGCAGTTCCTAAATCTGCAATCCAAGGGGGCGAGTTTCTCTTCATGACCGTCAATAGAAGTGAGAGGTCTTCGGCACTTCTAGCTATCGGTCCAAAAACGTTGATGTCTGCTTCGTTTATTCCACCATTTATGTGATCTAAGTAACCAGTGGTTGGAATAATCCCAAAGCTCGGCTTGTGCCCCCAGACACCATTGAACGCTGCTGGGAAGCGGATTGACCCGCCAATATCTGTTCCAATTTCAAACGATGTGAAACCCATAGCTACGGCTGCGGCAGCGCCGCCTGAGGACCCTCCTGGACCACGAGATAGGTCCCATGGGTTTTTTGTCGTTCCGAAAATATCGTTGTAAGCCTGTATGTCTCCCGACCAACGAGGAAGATTCGTCTTACCCATCACGATCGCTCCCTCTCTACGAATAGCCGCCACCACAGCAGCGTCTTCGTCCGGCACATTGCTGCGCAGCTCGGTTGCGCCACCTGTTGAAAGGATGCCTTTAGTTTTCAGCGCGTCTTTTACAGTGACCGGAATGCCGTGAAGACGTCCTAGGTGATCACCGCTCCGAATTTTCTGGTCAGCAAGCGCCGCTTCTTCAATCGCGGTTTCGAAATCCCTTGTCACCACCGAATTAATTTCTATATCGAGCCGTTCTATTCGGTCGATAAAGTGTTCAGTGAGCTCTCTGCTCGTTATTTCTTTTCGCCTGATTAGATCAATTTGTTCAACAGTTGACAAGAGTCCAATTTCGCTCAACGGCTCGTCTCCTTCTCGCTTATCAACCAAGCGCAAACAGTTGCTGCCCTTGCTGGCTTTCGATAATCATCGTCATCTCATCCGAGACTCGTCCCAGTCTGCCCCACGAGACCAGCTCGGTTCCTGGAATATTCAAGGGTCGTTCACCATTGTCGTCACGAAGCCAGGTCTTCTGATCTCGCTCAAATAACATCGTTATCTCACTTGGAGTAACAAACGCATCGAAAAGCGTCTTCGTTCCCTCAGGAGCTATGGATTCCTTATTGAGTCGCTGACCATCGTGAACCGTGTACGCATCATCCTCAACGGCGATCAGCCCGTCGACCACCCCCAGCTCTCGGACCCGCAATCCATCAAGCAGCGTTTCCTGCCAACTCGACCCATCAGTAGAACGGATGATAAGCGAGCGAGGCTGAACCGATTCTGACCCAATTTCCAGAGCTTCTAGTGGCCCAAACTGTTCCAGCGAATAGATCACTCGTCCAGCTTTTCTATTCGTAGCGTAGATAAGTTCGTCAACTATTTCTGCCTCAACGACATCAATACCTTGACTTTGAAGGAGACAAACTGCGTCGAGGGTACGCTTCTCGACCATCGAGAGCACGAATTCGTGATCTGTGACTCGCAGACGCGCTCCTGAGGTAGAACTCGTGATACCAGCGATCATTCGGTGAGTAACTTCATACTCTCGCCAACCCGTAGGTTCTTTAACCCAGATAACAAGCTCCCTTGCACAGCGGTTCGAACCCAGCCAGCCGGCAATCCTAATTGCATCTTCCCCTGCTCCCAGGTCAACCGCAATGACATCAAGTGAATCTGGCAGCTCAAGCATCCGCCATAGAGAACCATCTCTTAGATACCACTGAGGGCCTACGCGACCTACAACCGACTGTCCGGAGTACGCGTAATCGGTTGAAGCGCCTATTACTGGCGCCTCAAGAGCTCTCCAGCTCTCATTTGAAGAGGATTCCGACGAGGCTTCATCGGCTTGCGGGGCTGTAGATTTCGGAGCAGGAACAGTCTCATACGTCGCAGTAACAGAGGTCTTTAGCTCAACATTAGAACTCTCAAGAGTTTCATCGTCAGCCTTATCTTCGGATTCACTGATTGACGCTGGCTGCATTGTTCCCGCCGGGTCAGTTCCACCTAAAAGGTTCGCCGCTACCGCAGTTAATAGTGCGATGGCCGCTATTGACGTCATGCCAGTAAGAACTTGGCGGCGACGACGAACGCGCTTTAGCGCCTTCAGACGGACCGTTTCGACGAGCCCTGGTGTAAGAGTCACCTGTTCGCCGGTGTCCCGCAAATGTCTCCGGACTTCTTCATCAAAATTCAAGGCGATCCTCCTCACTAGGGATGTGATGGCGTTGCCCAGGCTCGCCGAGCTCACCGGCTAGCTGTCGCAAAGCTCGACTAAGACGACTTTTTACCGTTCCCGCCCTTATACCGAGTGCTTCAGCCGTCTCCTCCACCGACCAATCCATGAAATATCTTCCGACCACAACCGTTCGGTGGGTGGGTGCGAGACTTTCCAGCGCCCGCTCTAGGTCCACATCTGCAATCGGATCTTCCATAAATTCATTAGCCGCTAACATTGGTCGCTTTTCTCTTTCTCTTCGAGAGCGTCTCATCCATGAACGAGCCCAATTCATTCCCACCCGATAAACCCAGCCTTGAGGGTTAGAAAATGACGACACTTCGACCCAGCGTTGACAAGCTCGAACGAACGCCTCGTCGGCTGCTTCAGCACCCAAATCTGGGTTCCTTAATGAAAGGCTGAGGGCGCGAGCTATTTGGTCTCGATTTTCAGCATAAAAGACATCGAAATCTCTGCTAGCGGCCGAATCTTTAAGTGGCTCGCCATCTGCTAGATCGCTGGAACCCTCAGGCACTCTCTCCACCCATTTTTATTATCCTGCAAGAGCACATTAAGCCCCGATACTTAGCTTTGAAGATATAAGAAACTAGTCGAATTCAGGCGCCGTATTTTCCATGCCAGTAAGGCACAGCGCAACTAACGGCCTTCAGGCCGGTACAGCTTTATGGGTCCTTCCCCCGTCATGAGCTCGTTTTGCTTGTGCCAAGCTCGGCCAGAATAAGCTCCCCCGTCGACGACCATCGCCGTACCGGTCACGAAAGTCGAGTCATCCGAGGCGAGAAAAAGAGCAGCTTGAGCAATATCTTCAGGCTCTCCTACCCTGCCAATTGGCTGATGGCGTCCAAATCGGTCACGAAACTTTTGCTTTCGCTCATCGTCAAGAGGGCCATGAGCTAAGGGCGTAGCGACGACACCGGGACAAATTGCATTCACTCGTATCTGGTGCTGACCGAGTTCCAAAGCTACTGATTTTGTTAAGTGGATCACAGCAGCTTTGGCTGCGGTATAGAGGTGCGGCGACTCCCCCGCTTGCAGACCGGCGACAGAGGCAGTCGAAATAATCGAACCCGAGCCCTGACTTTTCATTACCGGCGCAGCGTGCTTCATCCCAAAGAACACGCCTTTGAAAAGAACGTCAACGGTAATATCGAAGTCATCTTCGCTTATGGATTGAATTGGTCCTCTAGCTCCACCAAAACCGGCGTTGTTAAACATGACATCCAAACGTCCCCACTTCGAAGTTGCCTGCTCAATCGCCTGCGCAACCTCGTCCTCCTTCGACACATCGCTGGGACAGAAATGCGCAGCCGAACCAAGCTCGTTTGCGACAGCTTGACCCCGTCGGACGTCCATATCAGTGACGAGAACTTGCGCGCCTTCTGACACAAACAAACGCGCAGTAGAGGCCCCCATACCACTGGCAGCACCTGTGATTACCGCGACCTTTCCATCTAGTTTTCCCATCTTAAATCTCCTCCGGGTCTACTGCTTCTATGAGCACTTTCGATTGAGATAAGGATTCAATTTCATGACGACTAAGACCCAGCCAGTTCCTCAGCACATCCATGTTGTGCTCTCCTTGATACGGCGCGACTTGGTCTGACTTAAGCCCCGACTCACTTTTCGAGAAACGGTATGGCGTCTGCACGACTCGTCTCAAGCCCCCATCTCTGGCGTCCACTTCTATAGAAGCGGCGCGATGCTGAGCGGTCGGAGACTCAAAGGCTTCCGCCGTCGTTTTTATATCTCCCCAAGCCAAATTGCATTCGTCAAGCGCTCTGCACATCTCATCTCGCGTGGCAAAAGAGCTCAAAAAAGAGTTAATTGCGTCTTCTCTAAAACGTCGCTTTGTCGGCACATCCGAGTTTTCAGGTGCTTGATCTTTGAGACCATGTACCTCATGCAGTCGCTTCCATACCCAACGAAAATCGCCAGCAGTAAGCACCGGGCCGTCTACCCCTTGCCAAACCAGTCCCCCAGCAGAGCTGTATCTAACACCGTCAAGACCAACATGACTTGTGTCGTCGGTGGCAAGAAAAGCATCCAACATGCACATGTCAATGTGCTGACCTTCACCCGTGATTTCCGCTACACGTAATGCTGCGAGGAGACCAATAGTGCCATGTAACGAAGCGTTAGTGTCCGCCGCCGATAGATTCAAGTCGGCTAGGGAAGTTTCGTTCCACCCGGCGCTCCGCTCTAGCCATCCACTCTCTGCATGAAGTATGGGCGCATATGCAGCTCTCTCAGATTCGGGTCCATCCTGCCCAAACCCCGATATGGAAAGCATCACTAATTTTGGGTTGATCTGAGCAAGATCTTCATAACCAAGCTCGTATTTTTGCATCACCCCTGGCCTAAAATTTTCTATTAAGACATCAGCTCTAGCAGCGAGCTGGCGCACTATTTCAGGGCCACCCTTAACTGACAAATCGATGCAAACATTCTGTTTTCCCACGTTTTGCTGCGTGTAATAGCCCGCTAACCCTGCCCTGACTTTCCCCCAATTCCGAGTCACATCACCTTCCGGTGGTTCCACCTTGACCACCTCGGCACCTAAATCGTGAAGAATTCGACCAGCGAACGGCCCCGCCAAGACGCGGCTCAGGTCAAGCACCTTGATTCCATCCAACGGTCTCATCTAACCCCCTAAAGCTGCGCTTCTCGGACGCACAGAGTGCGGCCTAGCGCGTTTGATTCTTTGAAATTATTCGTCATGTCTAAACAAGAAGACTTTCAAGACCAGCGTCGATCATTTCGGTTTATCACCGGCGATCGTTAGACGATGCATATGGCGCCTATAGCCGTGGTAGTCATTCAGGGCGTAATGCTGGACAACGCGGTTATCCCACATAGTGACTGTTCCTGATTCCCATCGGACCCTACAACTGAATTGTTCTCGGACGGAATGCTTAAAAAGGAACTTCAGAAGTGCATCACTTTCTGCTTGTTGCAGTCCTTTGATTCGTTCTGTAAACGGCCGATTAGCATAAAGGGCTTTAAGACCTGATTCTGGGTGAGTGCGGACAAGGGGATGCTGAACTAATTCGTGCGCCTGCTCCGCCACATGCAGTTCCATCGATTGCCGGGCCCCTTTACGTTTGTCTGAGTCTCCGCCTCGGCCATATTGACTGGCGGCTGAGTGAAGACCACTCAGCCCATCAAGAATCGATTGCATCTTGGGTGACAGGGCTGCATACGCAGCGTGTTGATTCGAGAAGAGCGTGTCTCCCCCAACCTCAGGAACTTCTAGGGCGTACAGAACGGAACCCAACGGGGGTTCCTGCAAAAACGACATGTCACTGTGCCAGCCACCCCCAAAGTTGACCTTTTCGTCGGGCTCCTTGATGATTGCCACCACTTCTGGGTGATCAGCGAGTCCTTTGATGTAGGGATGGATTTCCAAGGGGCCGAAGTTGCTAGCAAAGCGTTTCAAATCGGCAGGCCCCAACTCTTGCTCTCTAAAAACAAGCACGTGATATCGAAGGAAGGCCTGCTGAACTTGATAAAGCTCGGAGTCATTCATTGAAGCTAAATCGATATCGGCGATTTC
>DKNM01000001.1:0-17436 GCA_002470695.1 Candidatus Neomicrothrix sp. UBA7388 | reverse complement strand
TCGCCACGGTCTAAAGATTAGTCGGCCATAGCGCGCAGTCTTTCCCCCACTTGCGCAATGACTTCTATTCCTTTTTCAGAGGAGGACGCAACGGGGGTCAAATTAAAGTGTCGGCACCCTGCCTCAAGGTAAGGGGCCAGAAAGTCGACGATGTTGTCGACGGTGCCATGTGGTGTGTACCGAGCAAATTTATCAAAGGGAACGCGGTAGAAGCCTTCCATTGCAGGACCGACATAGGATGCCGCTTCATCTTTATCCTCTCCCACGCCCACCCATAGCTGGATACCGTGATCAGCTTCAATGCTTCTATCACGCTCCTCAGCTGCACGGTCAAACAATTCAATAGATTCCGCGTACCGCTCGCTGCTGCACCAAATCCCAAGCCAGCCGTCGGCATATCGCCCGGCTCTTCGCAGCGCAGCATCAGCGCGTCCCCCAACGTAGACGGGGATAGCTGGATCGGGAACTGGAATGATTCGAGCTTGTTCGAATTGGAAAAACTCACCCGAATAGTCGAAGGTTTCCCCAGACAAAAGACGTTGAACGATTTCAAGAGATTCATCAGTTCGTTTCCCGCGCGTCTTGGGGTCTACCCCGCAGACCTCAACTTCATGACGGTCATCGCCTCCAACTCCAACCCCAAAACTAATTCGTCCTGGAGCCATTTCTCCCAAGTTGGCTAACTGGCGAGCAACCGGCAACGGATGTCGCAATGGAAGGAGGTATACACCGATGTAGATACCTATTGTCGGGTGCAAGTTTGCGACGGCCGCCGCGACCACCATTCCATCATGTCCGTGCCCTACACGGAAGCTCACATGGTCAGCGAAAAAGACATGATCTATTCCCGCATCAGCCACAAGAGCTACAACATCACGACGCTCTTCCCATGGGCGAGTCCAAATATCAATTCCGGGGGTCACCCCCACTCTTATGGGAGGTCTCATGGTTTTGGTGCCATGATCAAGCAGGTTCCCTGAGCCGCTGCGACAAGCCGATCTTGGTTTGTCACGTCGATTCGGACTACTGCTGTGGTTTTACTCATCGAAATTACCTCGGCGGCCGCAATGCACTTACCTCCACTTACAGGCTTCAGAAGGTTTATCTTGAATTCAGTTGTAGCAGCCCAGGATCCTTCAGGCATCACCGGATACAACACCACTCCCAAGACATGGTCACAGAATGCCGATAGGCATCCTCCGTGCATGTTGCCAATCATGGTGATCATGTCGTCGGTGACTTCAAATGAGGCGGAAAGCTTACCCGGCTCTACATCTTCAATACGAATGTTGAGGAACCCGTCGATTCCTTTCCGGGGCACAAATTTTTTAAATCGGAGCGCCGTTTCAGGGTTCCAGTGTTCGAAGGTCAAAGCCATAGTTGCACCGTAGCGTCCGAAATGTTCGTCGGTTGGGAGTTCACTCTTCGGTGATCTGGTAAAGCCAGGAGACGAGATCTTCCACAAAGAGATCCGTGTCGTCGCCTACGGAGTGAGCAAATCCATGGACAGAGTTTGGGTAAGTCGAAATCGTAATGTTGCCACCGGCCTTTGTGTAGGTCGATGCTAGCTGATCAATAATTTCAGCTGGCACATTCTTGTCTTCCCCTGCCTTTGCGATCCAGATAGGCAGCAATCTTGAGGGTCGGGTTTCGGTGACGGTTCTACAAATTGAAGCATCGCGCATCGCAGCTTCAGTGCGGAAGTATCTCAATGTGTTATTACCTAGTCTGCGTCCAAGGCGCGACTCAAGTGAAAGCGCATATCGGTAACGAGCGAGAGGTTCTACGGGTGCCCAGAAAGCTGCTACACCGAGCGGCTGCCTATTAATTCTCGTTTGTCGGACCCACTTCTGCCGAAGGTGTAGGCATAATTCCTCCCCCCTCAGCGTTTGCGGCCTGAGAGCGGCATGGAGCGCTAAGTGGCCACCACTGGAGCTGCCCATTACGATGACTCGATCGGATGTTCCAAGCCTGTCCTGACATAGGTTTTGTGCCCACTGGATGGCCGCAGCAACGTCATCGGAAGCGTCCGGGTGCCTGTGCTTGGGACCTTGCCGGAAATCGATCGCCGCAACAATGAATCCTCTAGAAGCAAGCATTTCGTCATAATGTCGTCCTGCAGTTCGGTCACCACTACACCAGGCACCTCCATGAACGTCGACGAGTATCGCTCTGGGGTTTGTATTTTTCGGCGGATTCCATAAGCGAGCCATCAGGACCCGTCCATTGCGCTTTAGGTATGGAACATCTTCGTGGCTTACCGCGTTCATGTGCGCCAAATGATGGGAAGGTGCTTTAGGCCGTTTTGGAAGTTTGAAACGAGATACTCAGGTTTACCGTTTAGAGCAATGCCGGGTAACCGTGTTAACACTTGCTCAAAAATCGCGATCATCTGACTTCGCGCTAGGTGAGCGCCGAGACAGAAATGCGGTCCAGCGCCAAATGTCAAGTGTTCATTTGGGGATCGTTCGATATCGAAATTATCGGGGTCATTAAATATCTTGGGGTCACGGTTAGCAGCAGCGTGATAGACGACGACTTTTTCGCCAGCTCTAATGTTGACGCCGTCGAGTTCGACGTTGTCAGTAGCGGTGCGGCGAAAATGAATTACCGGAGGAGCGAACCGCAACATCTCTTCGATAGCAGAGGGCAGTAAGTGCGGCTCACTCAATAGCTTCTGCAACTGTCCTGGGTTTTCAAGTAATGCAAGCATTCCACCAGGTATGCCATTTCGAAGAGTTTCGTTCCCAGCTACAGCGAATAGAAAAAACATGGTCTCGAATTCGGCAGTAGTAATCGCGCCCTCTTCGTCAGCTGTGGCAAGCAGAGTTGAAACGACGTCTTCGCCGGGGTGTCGTCTTCGATATTCAGCTAGCTCACCTGCATAAAAGTACATGTCAGCTAGCCCTTCACGTGATCTGGGGTCGGGCATCTGTCCGTTTACATCGCGCCCGATATTGTCTCTAATAGAGCGAGCCTTTCGCGCCATTTCGGTGCCCGTTGCAGGATCGAATTGGTCAGACGAAGAATACTCAGTGTCCTGGTATCCGATAACTCGATTACTCCAATCGAATAACAACATCCGGTCCTGCTCTGGCACACCCATAATTTCCGCCAAAGTCATCAAGGGGAGCTCGGCTGCAATCTCGCTGGAAAAGTCTGCACTACCTTGGTTCACTATCCGATCGACTATTTCCATTGCTCGCGATCGAATACTTACTTCAAGCTTAGAAATTGCTCGAGGCGTGAACGATTTCGTCAGAAGTCGCCGAAGGCGTGTATGTTCCGGCGGATCTTGATTAAGCATCATCCGTTGGACGAACGACAGCATATCTGCTGTCCCTGGGTCCCTTATTTGTGTTGCCCCCATATGAGATGAGAAAAGAGTCGGCTCTCGAAGGACCCGTTTGACTGACTCATGGGACAGAACTGCCCAATATCCAGGCCCCTCACTCCACCCCATGACCGCTGGTTCTTCGACCCAATGAATCGAAGCTTGGCTACGCATTTCAGCAATCAGTTCATAGGGCACACCATCGGCGTAAGTCGCTGGATCGAACAGGCGGGTGCTTTCCATACGGCCGTTATTATCACGACTTGGTGTTTGATCGTCGGGTTAAGGAACGAGTAGTTGGTCGTTAACAATTTCACTGGCACTCTATTTAAATGGCCGGCTCGCAAGAAAACGTGAATGTGGAGCGGCGGCGACCTGGTTTCTGGCGACTCCTCCGCCAATTTGCGTCGAATGTATCAGAGCATCACACCTTGCTTGCCGCTGCGGGAGTTGCATATTTCTTCGCTCTTGCTCTCGTTCCTGCCGTTGTTACGATCGTCTCTATTTACGGCTTAGTGGCTGAACCATATGAAGTAGCCGAGCAATTGGAACCATTGACTGATGCTTTACCGGATGAAGCGGGGAAGCTTGTAGTCACCCAGCTTCGTGGTGTTACCTCGATTGGAGAAGGACGGGTTGGCATCAGCTTGGCTATAGGGCTCTTCGGTTTGATGTGGCTGGTATCAAACGCGTTTAATTCATCTGTTATGGCAATTCGAATTGCTCATGCGCGGCGAAGCCCCCACAACTGGATTCAAGGCCGCATATTTGCTCTGAAACTTTCGTTGGTCGCCATGCTTGTAACGACGATAGTGATTTGGGGCGTTATCGCTTTTCCCAGGACACTTGAAGCGGCTGGTTTAGGGCCAGGCATGCGTCCGTGGCTGGAAGCCGCTCGTTGGCCATTCGTATTAATTCTCGCTTCTATGTCCCTCGGATGGATTTATCGGATGGTCGTCGGTCCTTCCACTTTGAGAAGAGCCCGACTAATCGCTGTCGGAATCGGTGGCATAATTTGGATTAGTGGCACCTTCGGTATGAGCGTTGCAGCCGCTTCAGCTGATCAATTACAAGCTACGTTTGGGTCGTTAGGCGCCGTTGCCGTCTTGTTGATTTGGCTTTACTTATCTGCTTCATCGATGCTGCTTGCGGCCGAGGCAGAATCAGTACTAGTTGAGGCTTGGAGCACTACCTCGGTCAGGCGGTCGCGGAGGAGTAGCTAGGACAAAGAAGATCATTCCCAGGGCAGCCAAGATAGCTAAGACCACAAAACCAGAGCGATAGCTCCCCGTTGCATCCGCTAGAACTCCAGCGATAATTGGCCCAAGAACTGTTCCGAGCATCACGATCAGCGAACTAAGACCCATTATGAACCCGAATGACGAGGCTCCAAAGTAATCAGCTCTGAGCGCCTGCATCAGAGGACCGCGGGCTCCCCATGCCAGTCCATGAAGCAGGACGAATAGACCAATCATCCATGAGGATTGGGTGAACGCTAAAACCAGAATTCCACCTGCATGACCGAGCATTGCAACTGATGCAATAAGTCGTTTGTTCACTCTGTCTCCCAAAGTTCCTCCTATCGCCATGCCAATTATCTGCATTACTGGCAGGGCCGCTCCCACGAAGCTCGCTTGTTGGAGTGAGTATCCACGTTCGGAGGTGAGGAATAGTGCGAGGTGGGCCATAACGGCGCCAACGACAAAAAGTGCGCTCATATGACCCAACGAGATCATCCAGAACGCCCGTGTTCGCAGCGCCTCTTTTGCGGTGAAGTGAATTGAGGTAAGCCCCTCAGGTTTCGGATTATCTGCATTCGCTTCAGGCGGTAAGCCATCTACTTCTTGACCGAAGTCGGATGGATAACCGTCAAGATAACTTGCGAAAAAATAAACAGCTATGCCGGCAAATATTCCTGAAACCGCTGCAGTGGTTTGCCACCCATTTGCATTCATGGACCAGACGACAATTGGTACAGCTAAACCTCCCGCAGCGAATCCTAGGCTTCCGGTCGCCAGAGCACGGGCACGTCGTCGCTCAAACCATCGAACTATTGCGACCGTCACCGTAAGAAACCCGCTTAAACCAGCACCAATCGCAATCAACAAAAAAGACCCAAAGAATTCCCATAAGGTCTGGATTTGGCTGAACCAAACAAACCCTGCGACAAGGAAGAAGGACCCAATGCGAGCAATCCTTTTCGGGCCGTAACGGTCGAGCATCCAACCTTGCAAGGGTCCCAACAGAGCTGACTCAAAGCGATTGACGGAGAATGCTGCAGAGAGCACGGATTTACTCCAGCCAAATTGGCGCTCGAGCACTACGAGATAGCTACCCATCGCTTGCATGATGAGAGCGCTTTGAATGAATTGGATGAGGATGCCTGCATTAACTACCTTCCATCCTCGGAAGGGTGATCGGTTCGCAGGCACCGCTACATGGTGCCATCACAAAGATAGTTTCGCTGCTTTTACGCAAACTCCCCGCTAGTTACCTCAATCTCCCTCGACTGGTCTGCTGCTACGAGGCCCTCCGATGTAATTTCGCAAGCACAATTACGTCTACTACGCGCACTAACATTCATCCATGACTGAACCTAAGCCAACTCTTATGTTGCTGCATGGTCTCGGAGCGACAGGGGAGGTTTGGAATCCCTTGATCAATGTGGCGGCATGGCCCGGCCGAGTTTTGGCTCCTGATCTGCGTGGTCACGGGTCCTCCAATTGGAGCGCCAGCTACTCTTTCGGCGAAATGGCAGCTGACGTGGCAACCCTTTTGAGTTCCAATGAGGACTACGTAGTGCTAGGACACTCAATGGGTGGCGCAGTCGGTGCTGCTCTTGCAACAGGCTTTTTCGGTCACCTACCGCGTGCGGTAGGAATGATTGGGGTCAAATTGCAGTGGAGCGAGGAGGAACTTAGACGACTCCCAGATATTGCGGCTAAACCTTCTAGATTGTTCGATACACGGGGTGACGCGATCGAATGGTTTCTCAAGCTTTCAGGGCTAGCCGGTGTCCTCGAACCTGACGATTCCTCGTTGGAACGTGGCGTCGAAAGAACCGAACAAGGGTGGCGAGTTCGTCAAGATCCAAAGAGCGTGTTAGTGGTTACCGGTTCGCCTCCATTTAGCGAATTGCTAAATGGTCTGTCGGCACCGATTTCTCTTGCCCTCGGTGAACACGATCCTCTGGTCGCGCCTGAGCACCACAATGATCTGCCTTGCGCGCCGCCTCGCGTTTTTAAGGGTCTGGGGCACAATGCCATGGTTGAGGATCCGGCCATGGTTTGGGATTGGTTTTTAGAAGTGACAAACCGGATCTAGCGGTCAGGTTTGATGATCGCTAGGGCAGCGAGACAGAAGGTCACCAACATCAATATCGTGTGCACAAACTTGAAGCCAAACGACCATTCGTTGTCAAGAAGGATTCCTCCTCCCCGTATAAGCCAGAACCCAATCGACCAAATCACCAACGCCATTAGCCATTTGTAAGTCTCTAAATTTCGGATAAAGCGAACGCCTACGATCACGGCTAATGCTACGAAAGTAACTACGAAACTTAGACGCCAGAGACGTCCTGTAACAGAAAGGTCGTTATCTGAAACTACGTTCCTGGCGCGCGATACCCAAAGGACAAAGGTCCAAATAAGGAAAGGGAAGACCCGCGATCGGGCCAACTCAACTTTCTTCAAGAGGCAGTTCGCCGGCAATGCGTATCAATTCTCCGCCATCAAGATTAAGGGTGTTGCCAGTCATCCATGATGCCCCAGCTGAGAGGTATAGCGCTGCTTCACCGATATCTTCAGGCTCACCCAGTCGCTGGAGCGGCAGCATGTCGGAGATCATTTTTCCTCGAGGTCCGTCCCATAAGACTTTAGCGAAGTCAGTACGAATCAAACCGGGTGCTATGCAGTTAACGCGAACTTTAGGCCCCAACTCTGCGGCTAACTGACGTGTCATATGCATCAATGCGTCCTTGAACATGCAATAAACCCCTAAGGCTTCACTAGTCGTATGACCGCCGATAGACGCAATGTTGATAACTGATCCCCCGTTTTCTTGCATCCATTTCTGCCAAGCCGTCTGAGTCCATTGGAGCGGGGCTCGCAGGTTTACTTCGTAAGTCTTATCTAACCGCGGAACGTCGCAGTCAATCATTGGTCCCGCCCAGGGGTTTGTTGCTGCATTATTTACGAGTATGTCAACGGCACCAAATCGTTCGATAGTGCCATCGATTACTCGTTCTGCTTCCTCAAGCTGACCAATGTGAGAGGCGATGAAGTCGGTGTCTCCTCCAATTTCGGCCACCGCCGCTTCACACTTTTCCGCCTTGCGGCTGGTAATCATTACTTGCGCTCCGGCATCGGCGAAAGCTTTCGCTATGCCCTTTCCGATTCCGGCTGAGCCCCCGGTTACTAACGCTGTTTTACCGTCAAGTCTCATATCCATGGTGTCGTCCCCCTTGTGGTTCGATTAATTGCTTTTTCCTATTTCGTTCCATGGGCCGCTGTCAGCCCGTGGCTCACGCGGGAGCCCGAGTACTCGGTCCCCGACTATGTTTCGCTGCACTTCCGAAGTTCCTGCGTAGATTGTGCCGGGTCGAGCACCAAGCATTGTTTGCACCCACGCCAAACTCGAAAATTCAGCTCCGATTGCATCAGTCTGGATACCCGAGGCAGACTGTCGTCCGCTGGGAGTCATTGCTTCGGGGCCCAAGATGTGCATGGTTTTCTCGGTGAACCAAGTGTGATATTCGCTCCAGAGTAATTTGTGAAGCGACGATTCCGGACCGGGAGGGTTCCCCGCTAGAACCGACGTCACCTGGCGTTGGCCCATCCATTTCATTATTTCGACCTTGCTGTGAGCACGAGCTAGGTCTTGACGCATGAGCGGATCGTCGTCTGCGCCCCTGTTTTGTGCCACCGTCAGCACCCGGTCAAATTCATCTCTAAAGCGCACGGCGTCGGTGGTTGCTCCATGACCGCGTTCGAAGCCCAGAAGGACGTTAGCTACTCGCCATCCGTCATTGACATCGCCTACCACGTGGTCTTTTGGTGTCTTCGCGTCCGAGAAGAAAACCTCATTGAAGTCATGTCGATTGCTTATGTTGATAATCGGGCGGCAGTCAACACCTTCCTGATCCATTGGGACCAAGAGGAACGAAATTCCTTTGTGTTTTGGAGCGTCGGGAGTTGTCCGACAAAGAACGAAGATCCAGTTAGCTGTGTGGCCGCTTGAGGTCCAAACTTTTTGGCCGTTTACAACCCACTCATCGCCGTCTAGCACTGCTCGCGTTCCTAGATTGGCTAGGTCAGAGCCGCTATTAGGTTCGCTATACCCTTGGCACCAGCGATCTTCACCACTAATTATCCGCGGAAGAAATTTTCGTTTTTGTTCTTCTGAGCCACACTCAATAATTGCGTTTCCAACCATTGTTATCGAGAACGCGTCATTTTCATTTCCTTCGGGGACGCCTGCCTTGGCAAATTCTTCAGCTAGGACAATTCGCTCTACTTCGCTCAAGCCAGCGCCGCCGTACTCTTCTGGCCAAGACACGGCAAGAAGTTTGTTTTCGGCAAGCAGGGCACGCCATTCTTCGATGAACGTCTCCCGAGAGTCATCGTCAAGGGCTCCGATACCCGTCCAATTTGCCGGCAGATGTTCACCCAAGAAACCTTGAATTTTCTGTCGGTAAGTCTCAGCTTCTTCGCTATATGTTGGGCGCATTAGGTTCCTAAGTATTTGAAGTACGGGATGGTTGGAGCTTTCGCGTTACCTTCGCTTATCGCAAATTTTGGTCATGGTCTGAAAGTAAATGAGGATGTCCCTGTGGTTAAGGCACGTTGGGCTAGCCCAACCCATTCGCACAGGATGGGACGAGTATCTCGCGGATCTATTATTTCTTCAATTTCAAAAAATTCTGCAGCACGGTGAGGTGATCTTACTTTGTTTAGTCTTTCTCGAATCTCCTCAAGTAATTCTTCAGGGTTAGCAGAATCAGCTAGTTCCTGTTTATAGGCAACTTCGATCCCACCTTCAATAGGCAGTGAGCCCCAATCACCGGATGGCCATGCGTAGCGGAGACTGTAAAAACCGGGTTTATTGTTGGCAGCTCCAGCTACTCCAAAAGCCTTACGGATGACGACACAGGCGAATGGTGTTGTTAATTGCCCCAGTGCAGCAAGTACTTGCGAACCGTATCTAATCGTCGCATTTTCTTCTGATTCTTTGCCAATTAAAAAGCCAGGGCAGTCCTCGAGATGCACTACTGGCAAGTGAAAGGTTGAGGCCGTATCAAGAAGTCGTATGAGCTTGCGGCATCCATCAGCAGTCCAAGCTCCACCGTATTGATAGGGGTCTTCAGCAAAGACCGCCACGGGAAATCCGTCTAAGCGCGCAAATCCTGTGATAATCGATTTACCCCATGAGCGGCCGATTTCGAAAAATGAGTCGGAGTCAAAAACAGAGTTAATGATCTCCCTCATTTTGTAAACGCGGCGCGCTTCGCGAGGGACAATAGAGAGCAGATCTTCGTCTTTTCGCTCCGCTGGGTCATGAGTGTCTATTCGCGGAGCTAGTTCATCTACGTTAGAGGGCAGGTAAGACAAGAATCTCTTTGCTCGATCGAAGGCTTCTGTTTCCGAGTCGACGGCATCATCGATCGCTCCATTTCCGGTATGGATATTCGCGTGCCCTAATTCTTCTTTGCCGTGGTCTCCCAGCTGCGCTTGCTCCACAAGAGCAGGGCCGGCAATCATCATTTGTGCGCTTTCGCGGACAATGACGGAGTAGTGAGATGTCGCAACGCGGGCTGCACCTATCCCTGCCACAGAACCAAGAGCCAGCGAGACCGACGGCGCGACAGCCAAGTGTTGAACAACTGTTTCCCAGCCCTGAAGTTGAGGGATATATGTGCGTCCTGCCGTTTCAATCGTCTTGACAGACCCACCCCCACCCATTCCATCTACTAGCCGTATGTGTGGAAGTTTCAGCTCTAAGGCCATGCCTTCAGCCGTATTGCGCTTTTCTGGGATCGTCGCTTCGTTGGATCCTCCGCGGACCGTAAAGTCATCACCTGAGAGCAGGACTGGGCGATCTTCAATACGGGCTAAGCCAAAAAGAAAGTTAGACGGCAACAGCGACATCAGATTGCCGTCAGCGTCGTAGCTGGCTACTCCAGCGGTCTTGCCAATTTCATGGAAGGAATCAACGTCTGCCATCGCTGCGAAGCGCTCGCGAATAGTTAGCTTGCCGAAGTGATGCTGACGTTCTACTTTTTCTTCCCCGCCAAGTCCTTCAGCGAAAGCTTCTCTTTGTCTTAATTCGTTAATTTCAGATTCCCAACTCACGCTTTGTTCCTATCTTTGGGCGGTGTGGCGAGCCTAGGGCGCCAACCTGTAGTCAGGCTCGCTAAGTTGACCGTTGTGACTGAAGTTTTTAAGAATCTCATGCAACTGGAATCAGTCTCCGACAATTATTATGTTGCTCCAGCCTCGCCTGAAAAAGGAGAGCGAACCTTCGGTGGTCAGCTTTTAGCTCACACCTTACGGGCAGCCCAAATTTCAGTTGACTCAGGAAAATCAGTTCACTCGTCCCATTCGTATTTCCTGCAGCCTGGTCGCGTGGATGCGCCGACCGATCTCTTTGTCGAAACTGTTAGAGATGGGCGCAGCTTCAGCGTCCGACAAGTCACAGCATGTCAGTCAGGCGTCGAGCTATTTAGGAGTTTAATTTCGTTCCAAATTCGGGAAAAGGGTCTCGATTGGGCTCCTGATTTTCCACGTGAAGTGCCGGAGCCAAACAAGCAAATTCGGTCTTACTACGAGTTTTGGGAAGCTGAGTCTCCGCAGCTACAAGGTCCTTGGCATGGAAGGGACCGGCCAATAGATATTTTGTACATCAATCCGCCAGATCAACCTCAAGGTCTTCCAATTACCGAACCCCAGTTGATGTGGATTCGTGTGAACGAGGGGCTGCAAGGTGATCGAGGGCTTAACGAAGCAGCGTTGGCTTACATCGCAGACGCGACGCTCATCGACCATGTCCTTCTTCCTCACGGTTTCCGTTGGCAGGACGGTCGTTTGACCGGCGCCAGCTTGGACCACTCAATGTGGATTCACTGTGATGTTGACGCCGATGATTGGCTTTTGTATGAGCAATCTGTCGAGACTACCCGCGGTAGCAGAGGGTTAGCTCGAGGTAGGTTTTTCGATCGGCGGGGGCTCCTAGTGGCTACGTGCATGCAAGAAGGATTGATTAGATGGGATTTCCGGCAGTGATGAGGAACCACCGCTAGGTTCAGTTCATGGAGTTAAACCTCAACGAACGAAGAGCGCTCATAACAGGGGGCAGCAGGGGTCTTGGTCGAGCAATGGCTGAAACTTTTGCGCGCGCAGGCGCAGATGTAGTCATTGTCGGTCGCGACGAGCAAGCTCTGGGCGACGCCACTTCAGCACTGGAGCAAATTCGTCCTTCGGGGCAATTTCTCGGGATCTCGGCGGATATCGCTAATCCCGACGAAATAGCAGAGCTTCACCATAAAGCAGAGTCATTTTTCGGCAGTGTCGAAATTCTGGTCAATAACGCTGGTACGTCAAATGCAAAACCGTTTCTAGAAGTGACCGACGCAGATTGGCTCGAGGATTTCAACTTAAAGTTCTTTTCTGCAGCAAAGTTGTGTCAGCTTTGCATTCCCGGCATGCAACGCGCTGGGTGGGGTCGAATCATCAACACTTTGAATTCAGCAGCAAAAGCACCTGGGGCAAAAACGTGCCCCACATCTGCGGCACGCGCGGCTGGCATGGCTATGACAAAAGCCCTTGCAACAGAATTCGCAAGCGATGGAATACTGGTCAATGCGCTGAACACGGGCTTTCTGGTCAGCCACCAGTGGCGCACCCGCTGGCAAAGCGAAAGTACCGGCAAGACCTTTGACGAGTTCGTCGAATCAATAGGGCAGAACATCCCTATTGGTCGAATGGGCGAAGCACATGAATTCGCTAACCTCGCTTTGTTTCTTGCAAGCGACGGAGCTTCTTACCTAACCGGAGCATCAATTAACATTGATGGCGGACTCACCCCGGTCGTCTGAACTTCATTAAGCGATGACCTTGATCAGCTTCAGATTCACTCTTGCATTAATTGAGCTAGAGATGCGTTCAAATCGGCTGGTGGCCTGGTGGGCTTTCCGTAGGCGTCACATACGCCGAGAGTGAGTTCAGCCGAAACCAATAACCGGTTGTCGCTATCGCGCAGGATCTGTTGTTTCCATACCGAGCTAACCCGCTTCATTTCATCAATCCATGTTTCAACAATGAGACAATCGCGGGCAGTAGCTGGCTCGCGGAATTTTACTTCAAGACTCGTAACAACGATTTGAAAGCCGGTGTCGCTGAGATCTGATAACGACATACCAATCTCGTCCAGTGCCACACACCTAGCCGCTTCGAAGTAAGCGACATAGGCAGCGTGGTTGACGTGGTTATACGGGTCAAGTTCTCCAAAACGAGGTGTTAGCGGAGTTCGATGAACAGGCATGGTGAAACCTTAGAACGAGTTAAACGGGTCGAAAATTTGATCATCTTATGCAAACGAAGTCCTCTACTTGACCGCCACTCAGTTCTGGCAAACGTTTTGTTTGCAACGAGAAAACAGTATCGGGAGTTCCAGCCGCACCCCACGCAGTTTGATAACGAAAGATATTGTGATCGATAAAGCACTGAAGTTGGGTGACATGGCCAAACGGCGGTACGCCACCTATAGAAAAACCAGTTGCTTCTTTCACAAGCTTCGCGTCAGCCTTTCCAACAGAGCCGCCCAACAAAACTCCGAGCCTTTGCGTGTCAACCTGATGATCGCCTGCAGTTAACGCAAGGACCGCTGACCCATCACACTCGAAAACTAAGGATTTGACGATTTGCCCAAGCTCACATTGCAGAGCGTGCGCGGCTTGTTTGGCAGTTCGTGTCTCACGGGGAAACGAGACGATCTCGAGCTCAATCCCTAAAGCTAACGCAGAGATTTCAAACCTTTGATTCGCCTTTGAGGGGTTAGTCACCTCATTCAGCCCACGCTTTGACCTTTTCGATGACTTCCATTGGGTTTTCGGTGTCAGCCGGAATATCGATGTTCAAGTAGGTCACTCCTACTTCCTTGAAGACCTCTATCCGCTCCCGAACTCTGCCCTCATCACCAGTCAGACTTGCTCTGTCAACATAATCATCTGGGACTTTCGAAAAAGCCTCGTCACGTTTACCGCTCAGAAACAGGTCCTGAATTTCTTCCGCCTCTTGTTCGTACCCGTAGCGTTTAAAGAGATCGTTATAAAAGTTTTGGTCACGCGCTCCCATTCCACCAACATAGAAACCCACATTGTCGCGGACGGCCTTTCTAGCCGCTTCCACACTTGGGCCAGATCCGAGAGCGACGAGTCCGCCAGCAACAATTTGAAGCTCACCTAAATCGGAGGACCTCTTAGCTTTTCCAGCATGCAAGGAGTCTCCCCACACATCGTGGAATTTCTCCGGGAGAAAGTGTATTGGCTGCCAAATATTGGCCAGTTCGGCTGTCATTTCGACGTTCTTTGGTCCAATGGACGCTACCGCTACAGGAATGTCACGACGAAATGGTTTACACATCAATTTGAGAGGTTTACCCAGCCCAGTACCTTCACCTTCGGGTAACGGCAAACTAAAGGCGCGTCCTTCGTGTTCTACTTTGTCTCCCGACCAGACTTTGCGGCAAATCTCTATGACATCACGGGTCATTCCTAATGGCTTCTTAAACGGTACGCCGTGCCAGCCTTCAATTACCTGAGGGCCAGAGCTACCAAGGCCAAGAATGAATCGCCCTTCAGACAGCGTGTCAATGGTCATTGCGGTCTGCGCTATCAGAGCAGGACTCCGAGAGTAGACAGGAAGAATACCCGTCATAAGCTTCATCTTCTCCGTTTTACCTGCGACGTAGGCAAGAGTTGAGACGAGGTCATATCCATAGATTTCGCCACCCCAAACAAGGTCGACTCCTGCGCTCTCCAAGTTTTGTGCTTGGCGTGCAAGACTCTTGGGATCAAGACTGGCTCCGGCGCCGAGGGCCATTGAGATTTGCATGTAAGTTTCCGATCGTTTTGTGCCCTTATTTATAGGTTTATTTTTCCTAATGAGGCAAGGGGTCTCTACGGATAGTAGGAAATAGATGGCCCTCAGTGCGAAAGGGAATCGGAATGACTGATGTAGATGTAGCCGAAGAAATGATTGTGACTTTGCGAGATTGGGTCGAATCAGTAGTGATTCCTCACGCCTCCGAGTTCGAGTTGCCCGATAAGTACCCAACTGACATGGCCCACCAAATGGCTGATTTTGGCCTTTTCGGAGCAACTATTCCTTCTGAATATGGAGGTCTCGACCTAGACAACATGACTTACGCTCGAGTTATTGAGGAGCTTTCCCGCGGGTGGATGTCACTTGCAGGAATAATTAATAGTCATCTGATATGCGCGAAATTAATTTCTAAATTCGGCTCTGAGGAGCAAAAACAGAGATGGCTGCCTTCTATGGCGACTGGGGAGCTTCGCGGATGTTTTTCGTTGTCCGAACCCGATAGTGGATCCGACGCCGGTGCTCTTAGGTGTCAAGCTAAGCGAGATGGTGATGAATGGATAATCAACGGCACCAAAATGTGGGTAACGAACGGTGAGAAAGCCGGCGTCGTAGCTCTATTGGCGCGAGTCCCCGAGGGTGATCCAGAACCAGCGGGAGGAATTAGTTGCTTCATCGTTGAAAAAACCCCCGGGAAGAAAAGTGGCGGAATAACTGTGAGTCGAAAAATCGACAAACTCGGCTACAGGGGTCTGGAGACAGTGGAAATGTCTTACTCCGATCATCGGCTCAGTCACGATCAACTCTTGGGAGGCAATGAGGGCATTGGCAACGGTTTAAGGTGGGCTTTGACAGCACTCGAGCAAGGACGAATCAATGTCGCAGCGCGTGGTGTCGGCGTAGCCCAAGCCGCTTACGACGCTGCGCTTGCTTATGCCAAAGAGCGCGAAACTTTTGGTCGACCGATTAGTCAACATCAAGCTATTGCATTCAAGCTTGCGGAAATGGCGACAAAGCTAGAAGCGGCGAGACTTCTTACTTACGAGGCGGCTCGCAAAGCAGACGCTGGAGAGCGTGTCGATCTTGCTGCGGGAATGGCGAAGCTCTTTGCGTCTGAGACTGCCAGCGAACTGGCCTTAGATGCGATGAGGATTCATGGAGGGAACGGCTTCAGCACTGAGTACCCAGTAGAGCGATATTACCGCGACGCTCCCTTGATGATTATCGGCGAAGGGACTAGCGAGATTCAAAAACTAGTGATTAGTCGGGCGTTACTAGCTGAAGATTGACCCCAAAAACTTGAAGGGCCGCCAGGGTTTTCCTGGCGGCCCTTTCAAGCGCATTTAAATTTTTCAAATGCTATTTAAAGACAGGCCGGATTTATCGGCAACCGCCATTGTCTTTGTCCCAACGACAGTTCGGGGAAAGACCATTCGCATCGACAAGGTCTCCAACCTGCACCCAAGCTTGATTCGTAGCATCAAATTGGCTGAAGTCGGAACCTTCTACAAAGTATCCATCGCTGGCGCCCCAGGCACCGAACTCAATGCCATCTAACAGTTTGGGGTGCTTACCTGAGAAGGTGCGCAAAGCAAGAATGAAGTTGGTCCTTGACAGCCCTCCAGGGAGCTCGGCTGCTACTCGCAGTACCTCGTTATAGGACCAGCCATAGTCACCGAAGCCGGTTCCGAAGAGGCTGACCGTTTGATCAAGTCCATCAGATTCAAGAGTTTCGTTGAGGAACTTCATGTAAGGATCGTCGGTGTAGTTCGCGTCTTGGCTGTCCTTCCATCCGCCACCGGCTATCCACCAGCCGTCAGCTGCCATTCCCGCAGGCGTCATGTAGGCGGCAATACCCGCACAGACTGATGGCGTGAAGGCGGCCGAAACCGAATCGAGAAGACCTGAAGCCTCTACCTCTTGGATCGCCAACAAGCAAGGGTTCCCTGCAGTCATCGAAATGAAGACATCAGGGTCGAACGCTGCGATGGTTGTGACCTCGTTAGTCACAGTCGGCGCTGCCGGATCGTGACGAACAGGGAGGTACTCAGCAACGATATCCGGGTTGCCTTCGGCATATGCCTCGAAACCAAGCTCGTAGGCCAAACCGAAGTCATTGTCCATTACAAGCCCGGCAACCTTTACAGGAAGTTGATCAGCAAGGTTGTTCTTGATCCATGTACCCCAGAGCACAGCTTCAGTGGAGTAGGACATGATCATTCCGCTAGTCCAAGGGTGAAGTTCAGGATCGCCCCATGCAGGGTGTCCTGTTTGCACGAACGGTTGCGGAACGCATTCTGAGTTAAGAGTGTCGTACACCGCAAGAGTGTTCGGTGAGCCGAGAGTTACGATCATAAATACATTCTCTGATTCAATGAGTTCGTCAATGAATTCGATCGTCTGTGCGGCAACGTAGGCATCGTCTTTAACAATCAGCTCAATATCGAGCCCGCCAATTCCGCCATTTTCATTAACGTAATTGTTGTAGGAGTCCCAGCCAACAGCAATGTTTCCATATGCAGCTAGGTTGCCTGACTGCGCGGTGGTGTGGCCGATACGAACAGAATCAGCGGTAACGCCTCCTGTGTCACTCCAGTCGGCAGGACACTCGTTGATGTCAATTTCAAAACCGGTTGGTCCACGAAGAATGCCATCATCGCCAACACCCCATTCACCGGCTTCCATTTTTTCGGTGATCATCGCTACGAGCTTCTCGCGGTTATACGCCCAAGAGGCCTCGAGTCCTTCAATAGTGGATGTGTCGAAAGTTGGCGCGTCTTCGTCAACTTCTTCTTCGGCTTCGTCGTCACCAGACACAGCGTTTTCAACTGCGTCTTGGCTCAGTCCGCCGCCAGTTTCTTCCTCTTCTTCGTGATCGTGGTCATCATCATCACCATGATCATCAGCAGTAGCTGTAGCGCTTTCGCTAGAACTGCTCGAAGAGTCATCGTCGTCGCTACTTCCGCACGCTGCTGCAACAAGTGCAAAAGCGAAAAGAAGCGCGAG
>DKNM01000077.1 GCA_002470695.1 Candidatus Neomicrothrix sp. UBA7388 | reverse complement strand
GATTGGCTCCAAACTTCTAGTTGATGAATCCGGCTTTTCGCTTGGCTCCCTAGGTGGGATAAATCTTGATCGCGTTGTAAAACGAGATGCTTTAGCGATGCTCGACGCCGGGACTAGTGAGGTGCGTCACTACGGTTCGGACGGCGAGGCGCGCCAGCATGATTTGAGCGTGTTTATCGAGTGTCATGCTCGCCGACCGCACCTTGTTATCTTCGGTGCGGTCGACTTCACCAGAGCGCTCGCAAGTCAAGGAAAACTGCTGGGCTTCCGTGTCACCGTTTGCGATGCGCGTGAAGTGTTCGCAACGCGTAGACGGTTTCCTATGGCCGACGAAGTTGTAGTCGACTGGCCGGACCGACTTTTGGATCGAATAGGCGCTGAGTTAGGTCCCCGAGATGCGGTTTGCGTTTTAACCCACGATGCGAAATTTGATGTTCCGGCGATAGTCGGAGCTCTTCCTACCCGGGTCGGTTATCTCGGCGCAATGGGGTCGAGACAAACTCACGAAAAGCGCGTGCAGAGGCTTTTGGAGGAAGGTGTAACTCGTAAGCAACTCGAGCGCGTTCGGTCACCGATCGGTCTTGATATAGGAGGCCGGACGCCAGAGGAAACGGCTGTCTCTATCTTCGCAGAGATCATCGCAATGAGGACTGGGCATGATGCTCCGAGTCTCAGCGATGGAGAGGGATCGATTCACTGAGCTAATTGGTTCTGCGCCCACTAACTTTCTTGTTATGGATTTTTCTCCCTCTGAAGACCACGAAGCTATCCGCGAAGGAGTGCAACGAGTGTGCTCCCAATTCCCTGATGAGTATTGGCGCGAGAAAGACGACCAGCATGAGTTCCCATGGGACTTTTATGAAGCGATGGCTGAAGGTGGATGGATTGGGATCGCTATTCCTGAAGAGTTTGGTGGCGGAGGACAAGGAATCACCGAGGCGTCCATTGTGCTTGAGGAAGTTGCAGCCAGTGGCGCAGCTATGAACGGATGCTCGGCGATACATTTATCGATTTTCGGGATGGAGCCAGTCCGCAAATATGGGTCACCTGAGTTGGCTAATGAAATTCTTCCGCGGGTCGCTGATGGTTCTCTTCATGCGGCTTTTGGCGTCACTGAGCCAGATGCAGGAACCGACACGACTTCAATAAGAACCAGAGCCGAAAGAGACGGCGATGAGTATGTGATTACTGGAGCTAAAGTTTGGACTACCAAGGCGCCGTATTGTGATGTGTGTCTGCTCTTGGTCCGAACTACTCCCAAAGAACTCTGTGACGGACCCACTCAAGGGATGACGTTGCTTCTAGTTGACTTAAAGGATCCGGCTGTCGATATCACACCGATACCCAAGGTTGGTCGTAACGCTGTGGTGTCGTGCGAGGTTCGATACGACCGTCTTCGGGTACCCGTTGATCGTCGCGTTGGGGAAGAAGGTGAAGGTTTTCGTTACATCCTAGATGGGCTAAATCCTGAGAGAATTCTGATCTCTGCTGAGGCTCTCGGTATCGGTAGAGCAGCCCTGAAAAAGGCAGTCGACTATGCAAATGATCGAGTGATATTCGGGCGACCAATTGGTCAAAACCAGGGACTGGCCTTTCCTTTAGCTGATAGCCATGCTCGACTCCATGCAGCCGAATTGGTAATTCGAGATGCCTCATGGCGTTACGACAACGGGCTCGACTGTGGCGCCCAGGCCAATCTCGCAAAATACTTGGCGTCCGAAGCAGCTTTTGAATGTGCTGACAGGGCTATGCAGACGCATGGTGGATTTGGGTACGCAAAGGAATACGACGTAGAGAGATATTGGCGTGAAAGTCGCTTAATGAAGATTGCACCCGTGAGTCAAGAGATGGTTATGAACTACGTTTCGAATAAGGTTCTGGGTCTACCAAGGTCTTATTAGATGTGAATGTGGCTGGGGTATTGCTTGCTGCCGGAGTCGGTTCCCGATTCCACGGAAATAAACATAAGCTTCTCACTGACGTGAGAGGTGAGAGCATCGTGGGTCGCTCTGCTCGATCGATGGTAAATTCGGGGCTCGTTGCAAGTGCTGTAGTTAGCGGATCGGTTGACTTGACCTCGGCGTTAAGCGAATTCCCGAGTCTGGCGATACTTCATAACTCGGCCTATGAGGAGGGTATTTCAACATCAATCCATGTTGCGATCGAATGGGCGGAACAAAATAACTTTGATGCCATCGTGATCGGCCTAGGGGACCAACCTGGGGTCCTTAGTGCAAGCTGGCTGAAGCTGGCTCAGAGTAACTCTCCGATAGCTGTCGCAACCTATGAAGGAAAGCCGGGCAATCCGGTTTGCTTGGCGAGGTCGGTCTGGCCGCTGCTGCCAGAATCAGGTGATGAGGGAGCGCGAAATTTAATGCGTATGAGGCCGGAACTCGTCAAACGGGTACCCTGCAAGGGCACTGCCGAAGACATCGACACGGTGGAGGACCTCGGACAATGGAGCTGAAGAACGAATTCCGAGTGGGCGTTCCGATTGAGCGAGCATGGGCGACTCTTACGGATGTTGAATACATTGCGCCTTGTATGCCGGGAGCGCAATTGACTGAGATAGACGGCGAAGAATTTAAGGGTCAGGTGAAAATAAAAGTTGGCCCAATTACTGCCCAATATAAGGGCATCGCAAGGTTTAAAGAAAAAGACGAGAGCGCCCGGAAAGTAGTTCTTGACGCCAGTGGTCGTGATACCAGAGGCGCTGGTAACGCAGCCGCAGAAGTAACTGCAGAAATGACACCAGACGGGGATGGGACCAAGATAGTAATTACGACTGATCTTAAGGTGACCGGAAAAGTCGCCCAATTTGGCCGCGGTGTAATGGCGGATGTATCTGAGAAGTTGATCGGCCAATTCGTCGACAGCTTGGAACAAAAGTTAGTGGATGCTGCGTCAGAAGAAACTGAAACCGAGCGTGGCGATGTGGATGGCGAAGCTGCTGTCAACGAAACTCAGTCTGATGAAGTGGCTTCTGGCCCCCGGAAAATAGAAATGCCCGAGCCGGAACCAGTGGATTTGCTGGACACTGCCGGGGCGCCCCTGTTTAAGCGCTTTGGCCCATTTGCTTTGTTGGCATTGGTGCTGGTTTTGCTTCGACGACGTAAGCGCTGACCCTCGCTACGGAAAATGGTTATTGATGCTGAGAAAGTGTCTCCGATCGTTCCGCCAACGGCGCTGGATGTCGAGACGGTGACAGCGCTGCTCGGACGTCCTCCAAGTGTGGGGTTCGAAGTGGTTGTAATGAATAAAGCCGGTGAGCCGGTTGTTATCCGCAACGAGCCGATAATGCAGGACGGAAGGCCGATGCCTACTCGTTTCTGGTTGGTTTGTCCCAAACTTTGTTTAGCGGTCGCTCGGCTCGAAGGAAAAGGTGGGGTAAAGGCAGCTGAAGCAGAAGTCGATCAGACAGAGTTGTCGGCGACGCACTCTCAATACGCTAAGGAACGAGATGCGCTTATTCCCTCAGAATATTCAGGACCGCGTCCCTCTGGCGGTGTTGGAGGGACACGGCGGGGAGTTAAATGTTTACACACTCACCTAGCTCATTATCTTTTTACAGGTGAAGATCCGGTGGGCGCGTGGATAGTGGAGAAACTTGAAGAGGGCTGCTTTGCTTGAGATTGAGCCAGTTGCAGTTATCGATCTAGGCACTAACACGAGCCGTCTTCTCGTCACCGATGGCGAGGGTTTAGACATGCGCGTCAACCGAATTACAGGTTTAGGGAGAGGACTGCAACAGACTGGGTCCTTGAGCGCAGATGCTGTCATACGAGTTCTAGAAGCGATCGGTGAATTTAAGGAAATTATTGATGCCAATGGAGCTGAAAAGGTTCGAGCAATCGCAACAAGCGCTGCTCGAGACGCTCGAAACCGAAGTGATCTTTTTGCTCCAGCAGCGCAAATTCTTGGTCAGGAAATCGAATTGTTGCCTGGAGAGGAGGAAGCTCGCTATGGCTTCGTCGGAGCAACTATGGGACTTGAAACCTCGAACGGCCCCTTTTTAGTTGTTGACATTGGCGGTGGTTCAACCGAATTTTCTTACGGGAGTGAGATAGCAGAATTGTTTCGCTCCGTCGATATGGGTGCAGTCCGGTATTTCGAAAAGTATTTGCAAACAGACCCGCCGAAACCTGAAGAATTGAGTGCCGCCATTCAAGTGGCACGTTTGCACCTTGATGACATAGATCGGGAGCAGGCTTCGATGGGAAAGGCACCAACATTAGTTGCGGTGGCGGGAACAGCTACCACCATCGCTGCCGTTGAATTAGGATTAGATCCCTACGATCGCGCTGTCGTTGATGGGTTTCGGCTAACGCGTTCAGCGGCTGAAGATGTTTTTAGGACATTGGCCACGGAGCCTATGAAGGACCGCATTCACAACCCTGGCCTCGAGGAAGCTCGCGCTGACGTAATCGTGGCGGGATGCTGCATACTGGTCGCCATCATGAGGCATTGGGAGTTTGATTATGCCTTAGTGAAGGAGTCAGATCTTCTGGATGGGATTGCGAAAGAACTCTTAGAGGTGAGTTAGACCTGAACGGCGGCTATTCTTCCAGTAGTGAACGACCTCCATACGCCGCGGCTTCTCTTAAGAAGCTTGAGACCCCACGACTTTGCTCAATGGAGTGAAGTGCGTCGGCGTTGTTCCACCTGGTTAACCAAATGGGAGCCGGAAGTGGTTGTGGGCGCTCCGGATCCCTCTAAAGATCCAGCAGCGTTTGCTGCTCGATGCAACGCTCGCGATCGTGAACGACAGCTGGGAACCGGATTTGCGTGGTCAATCTGGCATGGTGGCCACTTCTGTGGGGAAATCAATGTTAACAACGTGGCTCGAGGGGCGTTTCAGAGCGGCCATGTTGGCTATTGGGTTGATGAGCGGTGGGCTGGTCAAGGCTTTGTCCCCGAAGCTTTAGTTGCTGTCTTTGGTCATGCTTTTGACCGAGCTGGTCTTCACCGGCTCGAAATATCAATTATTCCAAGGAACCAACCGAGTCGCCGAGTGGTGGAGAAGTTGGGCATACGTTACGAAGGTTTAGCAGAGGGATACTTGCAAATAGCTGGGGCTTGGGAAGACCACATGCGTTTTGGCATTACCGCCGAAGAGTGGGAAATTCGACGTGAAGAGCTGTGGCAATTTGTTTCAGATGTCAACGTGAGTGTCTGACTCTGGGAAGACCGGCCCGACTACCAAACGCCCACTCCTTCGGCCTCTGATAACCATTGTTGCCCGTTTTTGCAGTCGGCGGCCTCTGGGCACCATCGACATGCTGCGCTTGGACGCCGTTCAGGCTGCGTTCGCTTTAGGCGAAGCTCCATTAGTCGGATCAAACTGTTGCTCGTTCGCTTCAATGAAGATGCCAATAGATCCTCATCGACTGCTTCGATTTGCACTCTTCCCGCATCGACGTAAAAACTGGCTAAGAGCGAAGGTGGAACCCCAACCACAAGCGTTTCTAAAAGGGCATAGAAACGTAGATCATCGAGATGGTGGGGGACTGCCCTCCCCGTTTTAAGTTCCACCAAGACGCGCCCAGCAGTCAAGTCATCAGGGCGTCCTATCGTAAGATCAAACCGTCCTTGCAAGACGATTTTACCGCCATGGAGCAACACTTTTCTAGGTAGCTCAGTAGTTGGGGCCCAAGCTCGCCTTAGAGGCGGGAAAGTCTCAAAAAAAGTTTGAAGCAGCGAGGAAACTTCGCTCCTTATCTCTGCGCGTTCAATATCACTTATAGACGTCAGGAAATCTGCCAAGCCATCATTGCGATCGATCAACCTTGCGAATGCTTCATCGACTAGCTCAAAGGCGGTGCGGCCAGGATTCAGGTGTATCGAGAGTTCGACGCATTTGTGAAAAATTTGTCCCCGTGTCATGGGAAGCCGCCATTCAAATGGCTCCATCTTTTGTGCCTCGTAGAGCGCTTCGCATCCATTCACTGCCTGAAGTTGGTGTTTGGAAACCCAAAGCGGTTCATCTAGGTAGTCCACAAGGTCGATCGTCGCTTTTTCTAGGTCAAGTAATGTTTGGGCGCGAAGGTCGGAACTATGTGTAATTCGCTCCTCGACTGGTAGACGAATCAAATCAAGCGTCTCGCTTTGCGCGGGGGTCAATGGTGGGATGCTTGATTCAACGGCTTCCATATCGTCCTTAGTGCTCTCCTCAGTAACAAGGTAGTTGTGAACTGCTGCTTTGGCGCGACTTGGAGTATCTGAAATGTAGTTGACTAGGTATCGGAAATTTCCTTCGTTGTTCTCGCTGTCCTACCCCCAAGAGATGCTTTTTGTGATGGAAAGCAAGACGTCCTTTAAAAATTTTGAAACCGGAAAGTTGGGTTGATCTATGAAGTCTCGCTCTGGATCAGTTTCGACTATCCAATGCGCGCCATCACTGCGCTTTGCAGTGGTTGCTAAATTATTGACAAATGCAACGGCTAGCGAGGGACTTCTGGCGCCAGGTTTTAAGAGTCCTCCCGTAGTAAATGATGTCGATCGAGCTGTTCGCATGAGCGAAGCTGGAAGCGTTGTCTCCGTGAGGTTGCAAGAGAGGCCTTTTGAAGCTGTCGTAGCGGACATGGTGGAAGGTGTTGTCGTATGCAATCAGCTATCTCCAACAGCTGCGTCGCGACTCCGTAATCTTTTGTGGAGTGTTGTATTGCACCATGAGGGTGATGTCGACAATATCGAACTAAAGCGATCTACGGTTTTGGTTCATCAACTTCCGAACGAAAGAAGTAATGAGGCTGCCTAGCGTTGTGTCGGATCGTCTTCTTTAGGCCTAGGATTGCATGGTTACTAACAATCGGCCCGGGTGGCGGAAAGGCAGACGCAGAGGGCTTAAACCCCTCGGCTCTTAACAGGGCGTGTGGGTTCGAATCCCACTCCGGGCACTTATAAAGCGGCGGCGCGCAGGGAATCAGCGTTCTCTGAACCCGGAGGGGTCAAGTTAGCGGCGGCATCCAAACATAGATCTCGCAGAACGCGATTCAAGGGTGTGGGAACGCCGTGTCGCTCGCCCAGTCGAACGATTGTGCCATTGAAATGGTCGACTTCTACTTTTCCTCTTTCCAACGCCAAGTCCTGCCATGTACTCGGGTAAGACCGCGTTGAATCAGTTACTTCGCCTGGTGGTGGCCACCAACCGGGCTCGCGAAGTCGAGCAATTTGCTCTCGTAAAGTCCGTTTCCCTACCATTCGGATGCTGATTTTTGCAGCGTCTAAAACGTCAGCGGCCTCTTCGTTCACGTCGGCCATAAAGCTGCGGTCTACCGGGTCACTAGAAGCTTCTTGGACAGAGAGATCCGTAAGGGCTAGGTAAGCGTTTGCGAGATTGCGGATGAGTTTTCCCCACTTGCCTTCGGCGACTCGCTCGTCGACGCGGGCGTTCATTTCGCTTTTTAAGAGATCGTTGACGAGGCTGTTGCAGACATAGTCGGAGCCTTGGGGCCATGCTCCGACCTCGAGTAAATAGCCTCCAGAATGTCTCACGATGCCCGGACGGCTGATCTCTGCCCCCACCATTACCGTGCAACCGTAGGTCCGGTATCCTTTGCCTGCTAACCATTCCTCGTTTGAGATTCCGTTTTGACAGCAGACCAATGGCAAGTCAGCGTAGAGAGAGGAGTGTTCTTCGATGGCCGCGAACGTGTCGTCAGTTTTCATAGCAAGCAGCACTACTGTGCGGTCGTCGATATCGAGTTGGTGCGGAGTGCTCTCGGCTTTTAGGTCCCAATGTCCCTTTGTGTCTTGTAGAACTTCGAGTCCATTGGATTGGAGGGCTTCTAAATGGGGACCTCTTGCAACGAGTTGCACTTTTCTTTCGACGCTGGCAAGACGGCCTGCTATCACGCACCCGATAGCACCGGCACCATGGACGATGTAGTTCGTTTCGTTCATCCCCATGACCCGCTGCCCGCAGGGGCGTTCCAAACCTCGATGATTCGTCCTTCAACGACGGTGAAGATTTCGATTCCGCAGATCGTCGTGATAGCGCCGCTTTCATCAACTAAGTCCGCCTCGTAGGCGGCGGCGACTGAATTGCTATCCTGCACTATCTTTCGGTTGGAAAAGCGCATAGCTCGAAATTCCTTGTGGAATGTCGCGATTCTTTCTCTCGCTTGGGTTGTAGTCAACGCAACTCGGGTTCCATCAGGCTCATGACGAATCAGGGGATCACTTATCAAGTCATCGAGCGCTGATAAATCTCTCTGGTGGTAGATCAACTCGGTGTAGCGATCAACGACTTCTGCCGGACTTAAATTGGAAGTGGTCATGCTTTCATACTTTCAGAACCAGTGGTGTTAGCGTCTCAGCATGCGGAAGTGGAATACGGACCAACCCAATCTAATGGATCCGTTGTTTTGGTTGCAGCCCGCGGAGGAGTGCGATTCTGCTATAGCAAGATTGCATTCTGAAGCACCTTTGGATTGGTTTGAGGAACCTCTTCCTGACAATCCGTATTTGACGGCGGGGCCGGGTTACTGGTGTGTTACTCGTCATGAAGACATAGCCACGATCTCAAGGAAGCCCGAGATCTTTAGTTCTGGGCAGGGAATCACAATTACTGATCTCCCCCCAGAGTTCCTCGAATTCTTTAGTTCGATGATTGCAATGGATGATCCTAGACATGCTCGATTGCGTCGCATCGTCTCGAAGGGCTTTACCCCGAGGATGCTTACGGCGCTGGAGGAGTCGGTGCAATCGATTGCGACTGGCATTGTTAACGAAATAAGTGAACGCGGGGAATGTGACTTTGTTACTGATGTCGCTGCTGCGCTGCCGCTAAAGATAGTTTGCGATCTTATGGGCGTTCCCGACTCCGCCTACGACTTGGTGTTTCGGAATACAAACGTGATTCTGGGAGTTGGCGATCCGGAATTTGCCCCCGAAGGCGTTGACTTCGTTACAGCGTTGCTCAATGCGGGCTCAGAACTAGCTGAATTGATGAAAGAGGTGTCCCAAGCAAAAAAGGGGAGCGACGGAACTGACTTAACGAGCGTTCTAGTCAACGCTGAGCTCGATGACGATCACTTAGATCACGCTGATTTGGCAAGTTTTTTTGTGCTGCTAGTTGTCGCAGGTAACGAAACTACGCGCAATGCAATTTCGTGGGGCCTTAAATACTTAACAGACTGGCCCGATCAACGAGCAATATGGGCGGCCGACTACGAAAAAAGATCCCCTGCTGCGGTTGAGGAGATCGTGCGGCTTTCCAGTCCGGTCACTTATATGAGGAGAACTGTGGTCGAGGACACTGTGCTGAATGGAAGAAAACTTTTTGAGGGAGACAAACTGGCAATGTTCTATTTGGCCGCAAACCGCGACCCAGCCGTGTTCGACGACCCGTTTCGATTTGACGTGCGGCGCACGCCAAACCCGCATTGCGGCTTTGGCGGCCCTGGTCCTCATTTCTGTTTAGGGGCTCATTTGGCTCGGCGAGAGATAACGGTGATGTTCAGGGAACTTTTCCGGCGACTTCCAGACATTCGTGCGGTGGAGGAGCCGGACCCTCTGCAGTCATCATTTATTCACGGGGTCAAGCATCTTCGAGCCGAATTTACTCCGACGGGAGCGACATAATGCCCAGGGCGTCAGTAGGCGATTTGGAATTTGAATACGAGGTGATTGGATCTGAAGACGACCCTGCAGTCTTATTGGTTATGGGATTGGGCGCGCAACTAATTCATTGGCACGAAGACTTTTGTCAGATGATTGCTGATCGCGGATTTAAGGTAATCAGGTTCGACAACCGCGATTCGGGTCTCTCATCGAAATTAGATGGTGTTGATATTGATTTCTTGGCGCTAGTGATGGCAGCTCTGCAGGGTCACGAAATCTCCGATGTTCCATATGACTTATCTGACATGGCGAATGACGCGTTTGGAATCTTGGACGAGCTTGAAATTGACGAAGCCCATATTGTGGGGGCCTCACTAGGCGGAATGATCGCTCAGACAATGGCCATTGAGCGTTCGAAGCGCGTGCTTTCCTTGACCTCAATCATGTCTTCCACTGGAACTCGCGAGGTCATTGATATCCCGGATGACTGTCTAGAACTTCTATTGGCGCCGGCACCCACCGAACGAGATGAGTATTTGGATTACTCGGCGAAGTATTCAATATGGTGCAGCAAAAAGTACTTCGATCGAGATTTGGCAAGAGAATATGCGGCGGTGGCTTATGACCGATCTCATTACCCTGAAGGCTCTGGAAGACAAATAGCTGCTTTATTGGCGAGTGGTGATCGTGAACCCTCACTCGCGTCTCTTGATGTACCGACTTTGGTGATTCATGGCAGCGATGATCGGCTTATTTTGCCGCATCAAGGTGAGCGCACAGCTGAAGTTATTCCCGGAGCCGAGTATTTGTTGGTGAACGATATGGGTCATGATCTGCCACAAGCGCTCTGGCCGGAAGTAGTGGATTCAATTCACAGTCACCTCCGTGAGGCAACTCTCGCGATCTAAGGAATCGTTTGATTTAGAGAGAAGTTATCTAGAGCTTGGCGACCCCTTAATGGGCTATTTAGTCTCGTTTAGAAATCTTGAAATCAGTTGCGTAGCTGCGGGGTTCGTTAAGTCGTTGTCTCTTGTAGCTGCAACCAAGGTTCGCTTAAGAATTGGACGGTCGTGTGTCGGAACCAACGAAGCAGGAGGCCGCTGAGCTTGTATTTCAGGGAGGACTGTCCACCCCATCCCGATTCGAACCATTTCGCTTAGGACTTCAGGTTGATTCGACTCTGCTATTACTTCAAATGGGGCGCCAACAGCGAAGAGAGCGTTGCGGATCAGTTCCCGAGTTAGTGAACCGTTCGGAAAAGTGACCCAAGGGCCCCAGCTTTCGGCTGGCGAATTTCTCATCGTAAGAGGCCCATAAACATAAAGGTCTTCCTCGAGCAGGGGAGTGATGGTGAAGTTGGGGTCGTTGGTCGCGACGCAGATAGCCAGATCAAGTTTGCCTGCCGTCAGTGCATCCAAAAGTTGTTGAGAGGGTCCGACTGAAATATGCAGATCTAACTCTGGCTTTTCCTCCCGGAATTGGCGCAGGATCTCGCCGAAGTAGTCGACAGCGGCGGCGTCAATCATCCCGACTCGTAATTTTCCCGCTACTCCCGCTCTGACCCTGTCGGTCCATCCCGAGAGGTCGCTTGTAAGGGACAATATTCGCAGAGCATGGGAAGTTACTTCATGGGCGAATGAAGTGGGGATTCGCCGCCTTCCGTTCCAGCCGAATAATTCGACTCCTAATCGCCGTTGTAGTTCAGCAAGGCCTTGGGATAAAGCCGACTGACTTACCCCCAAATTCGCCGCAGCCTCGGCCCAAGTCTCCGCCTCTTGAACTGCAACTAAATATTCAAGTTGTGTTATTGAGATATCGGGAAGCTTCGCCTTACCGGAAA
This sequence comes from Candidatus Neomicrothrix sp. UBA7388, assembly GCA_002470695.1. Classification (GTDB taxonomy): domain Bacteria; phylum Actinomycetota; class Acidimicrobiia; order Acidimicrobiales; family Poriferisodalaceae; genus UBA7388. The sequence goes on along the minus strand of DKNM01000077.1, from coordinate 3,953 downwards.
TCATAAGTTCACCTCGACGTCAATAAAGGTAAGCAAGACTTAAGTTAAGTACTTTAAAGTATTTCACCGCTTATCATTTGTGCATGACCAAAATTAAAATTGCGCCAGCGAGTGGAAAGCTCGGAGTTCTTACTCCTGGTATGGGAGCCGTAGCGACCACCTTTATCGCTGGCGTGCTTGCGGCCCGGCAAGGTTTGGCCGCTCCCATTGGGTCGGTTTCACAGATGGCGCATATTCGCCTTGGGCAGAAAAATGAAGAGCGTAATCCACTAATCAAAGACTTTGTTCCACTTGCGGGGTTAGATGATCTCGTTTTCGGTGGTTGGGACCCGATTACCTCGAATGCTTTGGAGGGTGCTCAAGCTGCGGGTGTGCTAGAGGATCGCGACCTAGCTGCAATTTCCCGTGAGCTTGAGGGCATTGTGGCTATGGATGCGGTCTTCGATCAGCGATGGGTTAAGAAACTGGACGGTAACCGTATTAAAAAGCTTGACTCAAAGCTAGATCAAGCACAGGCGTTGATCTCCGATATCGATCGATTCCGATCAGAGAATCAATGCGACCGGCTTGTCATGGTTTGGTGTGGTTCTACCGAGGCATACCAAGAAGCAACTTCTGTACATGAGAGCTTGGAGGCATTTGAGGCGGGCCTTGAGGCTAATGACGAAAATATTTCGCCAAGTCAGATATACGCGTACGCAGCGTTGATGAGCGATGTGCCCTTTGCAAATGGGGCACCTAACCTAAGCGTCGACTTGCCCTGCATGATTGAGCTTGCTGAGCGCCGTGGGGTGCCGATCGCAGGAAAAGACTTTAAGACTGGCCAGACCCTCATGAAGACACTCGTGGCGCCGGGGCTGAAGGCGCGGATGTTAGGACTTCGTGGCTGGTATAGCACCAATATTCTTGGGAATCGCGATGGAGAGGTGCTGGATGACCCAGAGAACTTCAAGACCAAAGAAGTTTCCAAGCTCGGTGTACTAGACACAATTCTTCAACCTTCGGTTTACCCCGACTTATATGGAGAAATAGACCACGTCGTCCGAATCAACTATTACCCACCTCGGGGCGACAACAAAGAAGGGTGGGACAACATCGATATCTTCGGCTGGTTGGGATACCCCATGCAGATAAAGATCGACTTTTTATGCCGTGACTCGATTCTCGCCGCGCCTATCGTCCTAGACCTAGCGTTGTTCTTAGATCTCGCTCAACGAGCAGGCGAAGCTGGTGTGCAAGAGTGGTTGTCGTTCTATCTCAAAGCGCCGCAGTCGATAGACGCCTCGGGGCCAGAGCACGACATATTCATTCAGCAGACAAAGCTGAAGAACACCCTAAGGGAATGGATGGGTGAGGAGCCCGTAACACATTCTGAAGCTGGCTGACCGAATGAGGTTTTGAAGGGCCTGATTCTCAGAGTGCTACGGACGAAGTGAATCAGTCTCACGTAGCACTGCGAGCATGTCACTTAGCGCTTCGGCAGAGTCACTGTCAGCTACGGGAATGCTGAATTCAATCCTGTCTATCAAGCTTCCGAAACGCTCATTGAGGAGGTTTGCGATTTGGTCGTAAGTTCCTACCGTTGCAATAGTGTGAAACATCTCGTCGTCCACCAAGGCCGGAATCTCCTCCCACCGTTGTTCCCGAGAGAGAGACGCCGCATGATCAACTTTGTCTTCCCAGCCGTGAACTTCGAACGCGGCCTTGTATGCAGGGGTAGCTAAATAAAAACCGACGCGGGCGCGAACGCTTTCGGCAACTGGGCCGAGGCTTGCTTCATCGGGTGCGGTGGCTATAAGGGGTTTGTGGCACCAGTCGACCGCCTCAGGATTTCGGTTTCCTCGGGCTGCGCCCTTAGCTACAGCGGGGATCATTACTTGTTCGATGTACTTCGCTGTGCAGACTGGGTGGAGGCGTATGCCTTCCGCTACTTCTCCAGCCACGGCGCACATATTCGTATTTATTGCAGAAATATGTATTGGGATATCTGGATGTTCAATTGGTCCTGGATCAAAAAGAGGAACCATAAGATTCAACTTGTAGTGGTCTCCATCGTGATTAAGTGGTTCCTGATACTGCCAGCAGCGCCACACCGCTTTCATGGCCAATATATAGTCGCGCATCCTCGGCGCAGGGGCACTCCACTCCATCCCGTAGCGCCGTCGAATATGGCCTCGTACTTGTGAACCCAAGCCAAGTATTAAGCGGCCCCCGGAAACCTTCTGTAGCGTCCACGCTGACATAGCGGTAATAGTCGGAGACCTAGGAAAAGCCATTGCTATTGAGGTCGCGAGATCTAAGGAGGTTGTGTTTACGGACGCGAGCGTCAGTTGCTGATAGGGATCATCTTTGCATTCCTCGACGGCTATTCCGTCGTACCCTAAGGCTTCGATTTCTTGCGCTCCGGTAGCAATGGTCCGCACGTCGAGCGGCGTATCTGGCTCCCGTAATCCTGGATCAACTTTGCCTAGAGGGAGCATCGTTTCGGACTTCATGCTGAGATCTCCAATCGCAGTTTACGACCTGCAAGATAGGCACCTAATTGCTCAATAAACACATCGTCGCCTCGCATTGTTATACCGGAACCAGCTCCCGCAATGTGCGAAGTGAGAGTTATCTTTTCGTGGTCCCAAAGAGGACTAGCTGTTTCTAAAGGTTCAACGTCGAAAACATCCAAAATTGCGCCTGCCAATTCTTTCGAATCCAACATATGTAAGAGGTCGCTTGTATTGACTACGGGGCCTCTAGCGACATTCACTAGCAGAGAATTTCTATTCATATGTGACAAAAAGTTTCTGTCGACTAGGCCCTTTGTCTCGTTGGTTAAGGGGCACGCAATAATTACTACATCTGCAGATGGGAGAACTTCGAATACTTCTTCCATGGAGACCATTTGGTCGGCTCGCTCGTCGCTGACTTGGGTTCGGCGAGCGCCGATGATGTGCACACCAAAGGGTCGAGCTCGCTTAGCTAATTCTCCGCCGATTGAGCCAAAGCCGATAATCAACCAAGTTTGTTTGTTGATCTCGCTCCACCCTTCTTGGACCCACTCTTTGTTCCATTGTGCGTCGCGGCGTTTAGGCCATTCGTGAACGACGTTCAATATGGCCGACATCACATATTCAGCGACTCCAGCATTAGGGGAATCACTGTTGCTAAGTCTTATCCCTGAATTCAAGATTCTCTGCAATGGGGGAGCGTCTGCGCCAGCGAGACATGATTGCACCCATTTCAATGAACCTGGTTCCAACAACGAATCAACGAAAGCTAAAAATTCCCCTGAGAATAAAACGTCAATAGGAATCCACCCAATTTCCGGTTTGAATTCGCTGGGTTCGATTGAGGAGCCATCAGGCGCCGTTAAACCGTTAGATGACCAAAGAATTGCGTCGATTTCTGACGAAAAGACGGATAAACGTTGCTCGACTCGCTCGAACGAGGCTGCCGGTATTAAGAGTTGACGCTTAGACATAGTCGATCAGCGTAGGGTGCTAGCTGTGTCAATGCCCGCAGACCACGTAAATGACTCAAATTCGTGGAGCAAGATGCTGCTGGTAGCGGTAATGGTCTCGACTATGGCCCTTGGCGCATTTCCTATTGTTGGCACAGCAGTAGTTGCCACCTTTTTAGCGCGCGACCTTGGAATGTCACTTACTTTGTTTGGCGCAGGCGTTGCTGTCAACACCCTTTTCGGTGCGATTTTCGCTCCCCTGTCAGGTCAGATTAGTGACCGGCACGGCGGCAAGTGGTCCTGCGTTTTAGTGCTCACATCCGCAGGAATTGGGCTGATCATTGTGGCCTTTGCAACTTCGCCCGTGGGGCTAGTTCTGGGCCTTCTAGTTTCCAGCTACGGCCAGGGCGCGTGTAACCCTGCTACGAACAAACTTGTAGCCGAGCGTGCCGCCCCAGGTCGGAGGGGCACGTTAACCGGTATCAAGCAGTCGGGAGTTCAA
>DKNM01000038.1 GCA_002470695.1 Candidatus Neomicrothrix sp. UBA7388 | reverse complement strand
CTTCCACCGGGGCCACCAGCGGAAGCTTTCTCGAGAGAGGACGGTGCTCGCCAAGCTGTTGAAGAAGCCGGTTTCGATTTCCTCTCTTTCGTAGCAGCGGATTTCGAGGCCTCCTTGTGTCCTGCATCTGAAATACCGAACTGGTACCGGGATATTTCAGTTCGCTCACAGGGCCTCTTAGATGCGCAACCTCCAGAAAAGCTCGCAGTGGTCGAGGAGGCCTTGATAGAACGGTTCATGGAATACGAGATCGATGGGATGGTCGTCCTGCCGATGCCTCACCGCATAGTCACCGTCGACAAACCGCTTGAAGAGGGTCAGGGCTAGCAGCTGCGGCTATCTTCTTCATAGATACTAAATTCGGTATTCAATTAGGGGATTTACAATGAAATTCGGCGCTTTCCTCGCACCACACCACCCGGTCGGCGAGAATCCGATGCTTCAATTTAGGCGAGACTTAGATCTCGTCGTTCAGTTGGAACAGCTTGGGTTTAGTGAATTCTGGTGCGGGGAACATCACAGTTCGGGTTGGGAAATGATTGCTAGTCCTGAGATGTTTCTGGCCGCTGCAGGTGAGAGAACCGCGCGAATACGTTTGGGAACTGGTGTCGTGTCTCTGCCTTATCATCACCCATTCAATGTCGCTCAAAGAATTGTTCAGTTGGATCACATGACGGGTGGCAGAGTTATATTCGGCTCGGGACCAGGCGCTCTGCCTTCGGACGCCCACACCTTTGCAATCGACCCAATGGTCTTGCGCGACCGGCAAGACGAAGCGCTCGGCGTCATTTTGCGCCTTCTCCGCGGCGAGCCACGGTTCTCTTACGAAACAGACTGGTTCAAAATGAAGGACGCTCAACTCCAGTTGCTTCCCGTGCAAGAAAAAATTCCTGCGGCTACAGCATCGATGGTGTCGCCCTCAGGAATGACCTTGGCTGGGAAACACGGAATCGGAGCGCTCTCCATCGGGTCTATGGCCTCCGAGGGAATAACTGCTCTGGCAACCCAGTGGGATTTTGCCGAAGATGCTGCAAAAAAATCCGGATGCGTGGTTAATCGCGATGAGTGGCGTGTTGTTCTTAACTGGCATTTGGCTGAAACCCGTTCAGAGGCCGAGAGACAAGCACGGTTAGGGCTTCAACGATGGCACAACGAGTACATCGTCGGGACTCTTCAAAGACCAGGCGCTGTTGCGTACAAAGACCCAGATGATGCGCTTGACGCTGTATGCGGAGGTGCCTCTAAAGGAGTTGTGCAGTCAGCAGTAGTCGGCACTCCTGATGATTTGGTCGATTTTATTAAAAGCATGGTGGAGCTCACAGGTGGCTTCGGAACCGCCATCGGGTTCGTTCATGACTGGGCGAACCCTAGAGATACGGCCGCAAGTTGGGATTTAGTTGCGCGTTACGTTATTCCAGAGATCAATGGCTACACGGAGCATCTCAAAGCCTCTCAAACTTTTGTTTCTAACGAAAGAGCGGCTTTCGACCGAGCAGGAGAAGCTATTCTCAGCAAGATAATGTCCAATGACAAGGCCGCAGAGGCTTTGAAAATCACAGCGGCCAAGGGAAAAGGCAACGCCGCCGAAAACTAGTCCTCCAGCGCCGGCTGGCTCAACGAAGTAGACCAGATCAATGACCAAGCCACCACTCACTGGACTTCGGGTAATAGAGACTGCGACAGGCATATCCGGGCCGTACGCAGGTCGCATGCTTGCGTCCCTAGGAGCGCAGGTAATTAAAGTCGAACCAAGCGGTGGTGACCCCGCGAGAAAGCAGCAAGTCGACGACCTTGAGTTATTACCGAATGAATTGAGCCCGCTTTTCATTCATCTCAACGCCGCAAAGTTAAATATTGCGTCAAGTGAAGTCGATCCTGCGTGGGCCGATGTAGTCCTATCGAGCGACGTTTTAGACGATCTAACTGACACCCCATGGCATCCTGACGTTTTGGCTACGCACGACACGCGCTTAGTAACAACGACAGCTTGGGGCGCAGACGCTGAACATCCGGGAACTATCGCCGACGAGTTACTCGTTCAAACGGCGTCTGGCTTCCTTGGCTTCAATGGTGATGATGACTCGCCTCCCTTGCGTCTTCCAGGTTGGCAAAGTCAGTACGTGGCAGGCGGGTTGGCTGCAGCAATGGTTCAACTGATACGAAGGCTGCCCGTTAACCACATTGACGTTTCTTGGCTCGGTGCCCTGCTGACTGCTACCGAGCTGTGCTACGGCGATGCTTTACATTGTCAAAGAGTTCGTGACCGAGTCGGCCCTCACCCACCGACCGCTTTCCCTTCTGGTGCGATCAAATGCAAAGATGGCCACTTTGCTCCCGGTTCAATTCGACCTGTGGATTGGGAGATGCAGTGCCTTTTTTATGGAATACCTGAGTGGGTTGACGACCCAGAACTAAGAGATCGACTCAAAAGGCAAGAACACATTTCGAAGATTTGGGAGAAGATTTCCCCGTGGTACTTGGCGAGAGGTAAACGGGAGATTTTCGAATTGGCCCTCTCGTCGCCTTGGGCAGGGGGAATGGTCATGACTCCGCTGGACGCGTTGAGTGATGAGCACCTAGAGGCACGGGGATACCTCGGAGAAGTGCTCACACCTCAGGGAAAGGCCGTAGCTCCGGTGCGTCCCTTCAAAGCCCCGGGTCTCCCGATAACGCCCCAAGCCGTGAGTGAAATGGGCGCCGATCAACTAGATGTCACGGACTCACCACGCTCGTTGGAGCTTCGGTCGTTTTCCGATATGCGTTTGTTAGAGATGACAATCTCCTGGGCCGGCCCTTATGTGGGCAATATCCTCGCCCCACTCGGAATTGAGGTAATAAAAATTGAGTCTCTCTCGCCATTTGACGGCTTTCGAACCCAGAGGCCTTATGACCACGGCATGCGGCCAGGACAGGAACATCTTGTAGAGGACAACCGCTTCTACGAGGCAGGCGGACTTTTCAACGCTGTGAACAAAGGCAAGAAGGATTGCGTAATAAATATTGCATCGGAAGAGGGGCGGAACGCTTTCCTGAAACTGGTTGAAAACTCAGATGGCCTCGTAGCAAACTTCTCAGCACATGTTCTGCCCCAACTCGGCCTAGATTTCGAGACGCTGAAGCAAGTAAATCCGAAATTCGTAGTTGTTCGCATGCCCGCGTTCGGTGTAGATGGCCCCTACAGCGACGCGGTCGGTTATGGGTCAATAATCGAAGCTATGGGTGGAATAGCTCACCGTCAGGGATACGAACACGAAGAGGCTCGTGTATCAAATATTTATTTTCCTGACCCAACTGCGGGAGTGCACGCTGCAAATGCTTTTTTAGCTGGTGTCTATAGCGCCGACCAATCTGGTAGCGGCATGGAGATTGACTTAAGTCAACACGAAGCAATGTGGCAACATTCAGGCGAGGCGATTGTTCTCGCATCGACCCAAAAGCGGAATATCGGCCGTCTCGGAAACCGCGAACCGGGCGGAACGTTATCGACCTTCGCTGCAACTAGGGATAACTGGGTCGCCATCACTGCGCCGCGTGCTCTCACCGGCGTAATTGAAGCTTTAATTGAAGGGTCCGCAGGCAAAACTTCGGAAGAGTTAGTTAGCGCCGTTAAGTTGGCCGGAGGCAACGCCCAGGTGTGTTTAGATCCTTGGTCAGCTCCACTCAAACAGCCACTTTCTTCGTTGCTTGATGTAGTCGACCATCCAGTCACTGGACCAATGCGCCATGTGGGTTCGCCGTTCACTCTTGACGGAAAGCGACCTGTGCCGAAAGCCCACGCCCCTTTATTCGACCAAGACACCGATGAGGTTCTGTCCAGAGTTGGGCATCTCTCGGTTGACGAAATCGCCGAACTGCGTCGCGCGGGCCACATCGGCGGAGAATTGCCGCCCCCGGCATCGCTAGGTTTCATCTACGACTGAACACGTATTCGACGTCTTTACTGGCACACTTAGCAGTCCTGACTCTTCCCCCTCACAAGGCATCTGAAATTTGAGTGATTCACAGCTAGTTGAAACGCGAACCGACCTGCGCAACGTTGCGATTGTCGCGCATGTTGATCACGGGAAAACGACGCTCGTTGACGCGATGCTCTGGCAATCAGGAGCATTTCGAGACAACGAAGATGTCAGAGACCGCGTTCTCGACTCAATGGATCTCGAGCGGGAGAAAGGCATTACCATTCTCGCGAAAAACGCTGCCATACACTGGACTGATCCGTCTGGCAACGACACCAAAATCAACATCATTGACACTCCGGGACACGCCGATTTCGGAGGAGAAGTTGAGCGCGCCCTAACCATGGTCGATGGCATTCTGCTGCTAGTTGATTCCTCTGAAGGCCCGCTCCCCCAAACACGCTTCGTTTTGAGAAAGGCTCTTGAGCTTGACCTGCCAGTGGTTTTGGTAATCAATAAAATTGATCGTCCCGATAGTCGCATCGACGAGGTAATCGACGAAACATATGAGTTGTTCCTAGACCTCGATGCGGCGGATCACCAGATTGATTTTCCGATTGTTTATACCGATGCAAGAAAGGGAACGGCTACTAGCGACCTCTCTCAACCAAAAGAGGACCTGACAGATCTTTTTGCGGTTTTAGTTGAGTCAGTAAACCCTCCTACCTTTCAGCCTTCACATCCCCTTCAGGCTTGGGTTACCAATCTCGACGCTAATCCCTATGTTGGTCGATTGGCGCTCTGTCGGGTGCTCCATGGGACACTCACCAAAGGCGCTTCAGTCGCCTGGTGTCGCGTTGACGGGACTATCGAGACCACCCGAATCGTTGAGCTATACACAACTGAAGGCTTGGAGCGGACGCCTGCAGAACATGCGGGCCCAGGGGAAATCGCCGCCGTAGCCGGAATTCCGGACATAACCATCGGAGAGACACTCAGCGATCCTGAGTCGCCGAAGCCCCTACCGGTGATCAGCGTTGACGAGCCCAGCCTGTCAATGACAGTAGGCATCAACACGTCGCCGCTTGCCGGCACCGAGGGCAAGAAGTTAACTGCGAGACTTATCAAAAGCCGGCTTGAGGCGGAGCTGATTGGCAACGTATCACTCCGCCTACTCCCCACGGAGCGGCCTGATGCTTGGGAGGTGCAAGGACGAGGCGAACTTCAGCTAGCTGTGCTTATCGAAATAATGCGTCGAGAAGGATTCGAACTTACGGTCGGGAAACCGCAAGTATTGACTAGGTCGATAGAGGGTCAATTGCACGAGCCTGCAGAAAGAGCAACCATCGATATCCCCGAAGACTATGTGGGGTCAGTTACTCAGCTGTTGGGTGAAAGACGTGGCCGTCTCGAGCAGATGAGTAATCATGGCACCGGTTGGGTGAGGCTTGATTACCTCATCCCAGCGCGCGGTCTCATAGGATTCCGCACCGAGTTTCTGACGGAAACGCGCGGCACGGGACTACTTCATCACGTATTTGACAGCTACATCCCATGGTCCGGGAATATGCGCTCGCGCCACAGTGGGTCAATCGTGGCTGACCGGACGGGGCAAGTAAGCGGATATGCAGCCTCCACAATTCAAGAACGGGGGACGCTCTTGGTGGGCCCAGGTATGGATGTATACGAAGGCATGGTTATCGGCGAGAATCCACGGCCCGACGATCTCGACGTCAATATCTGCAAAGAGAAGAAACAAACCAATATTCGTGCGGCGGCGGCGGACGATGCAGTGCGCCTGAGTCCACCTAAGTTGCTATCCCTCGAGCACGCGTTGGAGTTCATAGCCGAAGACGAATGCGTAGAAGTCACCCCGGCAAACATTCGAGTCAGAAAAGTCGAACTAAATGCCGGAAAGAGACTTCGGAGCAAAAAAAGGGACAGAAGTTAAGAGCGACGCCCTTCAGCGATAAGTTATCGAGATGGAGACATACCCCTACGAAATATCGATCTCGGATCAAATCCTTGATGACTTGCGCGAGCGCCTCGAAAAAACCCGCTGGCCTGAGGAAGAGCTAGTTAAGGATTGGTCGCAAGGAGTGCCACTCAAGTATGTGAGAGAGATGTGCGATTACTGGCTCAATCAGTACAACTGGCGTGAGCGTGAGACGAAATTAAATCAATTCGACCAATTCAGTACAACGGTAAATGAGTGTGACATTCATTTTATTCATCAAAGGTCTCCTCACGAAGGGGCCACCCCTTTGATCCTCTCCCACGGTTGGCCTGGTTCGATTGTTGAGTTCCAAAAGGTAATTGCACCGCTCACTGACCCAGAGTCCTTCGGTGGCACCGCAAACGACGCTTTTCACGTAGTTTGTCCTTCTTTACCCGGGTACGGCTTTAGCGGCAAGCCACCCGAGTTGGGTTGGGGCGTCGAAAAGATTGCAGACACTTTCGTGGAACTGATGAAAGGCCTTGGCTATGAACGCTTCGGCGCTCAGGGCGGAGA
>DKNM01000015.1:1392-5606 GCA_002470695.1 Candidatus Neomicrothrix sp. UBA7388 | reverse complement strand
GCTTTTTCGAGGGCGAGGTGCAGTGTTGGAGGCAGAGGGTCGTCTTGGTCGAGCCATTCGACAATCGCTGCGTCGTACGCAGCGGTGTGGGCGAACGCCGCTCGGGCGAGTTGTCGTCGGGTGGTATCAGAGAGTGCCCCGTCAGCTGTCAGTTCTGAGAGCACTGCTGAATAATCGTTTGGGTCGACAATGATGCCGACGCTGTCGTGGTTCTTTGCTGCGGCTCGGCCCATTGTCGGGCCGCCGATGTCTATGAGTTCGACGCTGGGGTCACTTCGGAATGGATAGAGGTTGCATATAACAAGATCTATCGGGGTGATTCCTTGTTGTTGTAGGGCGTCGAGGTGGGCTGGTTTTTTTCGATCGGCGAGTATTCCGCCATGGATTCGGGGGTGAAGAGTTTTTACTCGTCCATCGAGCATTTCGGGGCTACCAGTGACCTCCTCTACAGGGGTGACATCTATGCCTTCGTCGCGCAGGGTCGCCGCCGTTCCTCCGCTTGACACGATGTCCCATCCCATCTGTGAAAGTGCTCGCGCCATGTCGATAATTCCAGTTTTGTCGTATACCGAGATGAGTGCTCTCATGATTGGTGCTCCATGCTTGCAATAAAGGTTTTGATTGTTGCTGGGTAGAGATCTCGTTCGACGAGTTTGATTCGTTCGTGAAGTTTCGCTTCAGTGTCGTCGACCTCAATATTGACTGAAGCTTGGGCGAGAATTGGTCCAGCATCCACTTCCAGGGTTGCTAGGTGAACGGTGCAGCCCGTGATTTTTACGCCATGAGCGAGGGCTTCACGTACTGCGTGCCAGCCTGGGAAGGATGGGAGAAGGGAGGGGTGCGTGTTGAGAACGCGTCCGTTGTACGCGTCGAAGAACGGTTTCCCGAGAACGGTTCCGAAGCCCGCCATCGCAATTACGTCGATTTGTTGGCGTTGAAGTTGAGTGACGATTTCAGTCGAGTACGCGTTGCGGTCAAAATCTTTGCCAAATTCAGTGCGCATAACGGCGGTTACTGGAATGTTGTCTGATTCGGCAAGATCGATTGCTTTGCAGGGTCGATCAACGAGCACCGTTGCGACCGAGATGCCGGCGTTTACGATTGCTTCGTAGATTGATCCTGTTCCGGAGGCAAGTACAGCTAACCGCACGCTTGGGAACTTAGTTGGAGTTGACTATAAAGAGGTGACGATCTCCGCCATCAATTCGCCGGCTTCGGTGGGATTGAGTCCTACTTTGACTCCAGCGTCACGTAATGCTTCCATTTTCGCGTCTGCTGTTCCTTTACCACCGGACACAATTGCGCCTGCGTGGCCCATTTTTTTGCCGGGAGGGGCTGTGACACCAGCAATGTAGGAAGAAACGGGTTTGCTCATGTGATTTTTTATGAAATCAGCTGCTTCTTCTTCTGCGGATCCACCGATTTCACCGATCATCATCACGGCCTTAGTTTCGGGATCTGCTTCGAATGCCGCAAGACAGTCAATGAAGGACGTTCCTGGTACCGGATCGCCGCCTATGCCAACGCAGGTAGTGACACCGATGTCTTTTTGTTGCAGTTCGTATAGGGCTTGGTAGGTAAGAGTGCCTGAACGGCTCACAATGCCAACCGGACCGCCAGCCTTCGCGATGTGACCAGCGGTGATGCCGATGTTGCATTGACCTGGGCTGATGATGCCCGGACAGTTAGGTCCTAAGAGTTGCACGTCGGGGTACTGCGCCTTGAGTTCGTTATAGAACTTGGCTTCGTCGTGCGCGGGCACTCCTTCAGTAATACAGACAATGAATTTGACGCCGCCTTCTGCTGCGTCCATGACTGCCGAATACACCCCAGCAGCCGGAATGAAGATGCATGAAGCAGTTGCGCCGGTCGCTTCAACCGCTTCTGCGCAATTCGCGAAGATGGGTATTCCTTCGACTTCTTCTCCAGCTTTCTTTGGGTTCGTTCCTCCAACGACTTGCGTTCCGTAGTCACGGTTAAGTAAGCCGTAGTAGCGCCCTTGGCTTCCGGTGAGTCCCTGGTAAATAACTTTGGTGTTGCTGTCTACGAAGATGCTCATCAGCTTTCTCCCTTGGCGAGTTCGACGGCTCTACGTGCCGCGTCGAGCATTGTTGGTTCCATCATTAGTTTTTCGTTGAGCGCTGGCTCGAGAATTGCTCGACCTTCGTCAGCATTGGTGCCATCGAGGCGGATGATGATTGGGGCGTCGATATCAACGCGGTTCAGCGCTTCAATAATGCCGTTGGCGACTTCTTCGCCTCGGGTGATGCCGCCGAAAATATTGATGAAGATTGATTTGACTTCAGGGTCGTTGTTGATCACTTCGAGGGCGCCCGCCATCACGTCAGCGTTCGCGCCGCCTCCTATGTCGAGGAAGTTGGCTGGTTTACCGCCGACTTGGTTGACGACGTCAACGGTTGACATGGCGAGGCCAGCGCCGTTTGCTATGACGCCGACACTTCCTTCTAAGCCGACATATTGAAGGCCTTTGGAGTGGGCTGCTTCTTCTCGTTCGTCGCGCGGTTGTGTTTCGTCGAACTCAGCGTAGTCTTCGTGGCGAAACACCGAGTTGGAGTCGAGGGTGACTTTTGCGTCGAGGACGTGAACTCTGTTATCCGGGGTCAGGATGAGCGGATTGATCTCGACAAGATCGGCATCGCCATTGACATAGGCCTCATAGAGGTTGAGGACAATGTCGATTGCGCCTTCGACTGCGACCGGATTCAGGTTGGCTCCTTCAACCCATGCTTGAGCTGCTTCTCTTGTGAGCCCAATTGCTGGGTCGACGTGGACTTTGCTGATTGCGTCTGGGTTTTCTGCTGCAACGGTTTCGATTTCGACGCCACCTTCAGCGGAGAGCATGCCAAGGTGTTGTTTTGCTGAGCGGTCGAGGGTGAAGCTTGCGTAGTACTCCTCTGAAATATCGCTCGCTTTTTCTATCCAGAGGCGTTGAACGATATGTCCGTTGATATCGAGGCCAAGGATATTGCTCGCATGTTCTTGGACGTCTTCTACGGTCGCCGCAAATTTGACGCCGCCTGCTTTGCCTCGTCCACCGGTGTGGACTTGGGCTTTCACCATTACGGGTGTGCCTAGACGCTCAGCGGCATCTACGGCCTCTTGAACGGTGAAGGCGACTTCGCCGTCAGAGACTGGCATTCCAAACTGTTTGAAGAACTGTTTGCCTTGGTATTCGAAGAGGTCCACTTGGGTCTCCTGTCGGGGCGGGTTCGAGTGTGAGGTTGCCCTACAAATTCGCCATACTAGGGGGGGAATTGAGGTAAAAGTCCAGTGAAAGGGTGTTTCGACCATGGATTTTGAAACTGGCACTGATGTGATGCTTGCACGACGTGAGGGTCGGGTTGCTGTCTTGACCTTTAATAGGCCTGAAGCGCGCAACGCGTTACATGCTGAAACCTATGAAGTGTTTGAGCGTTTGCTACCTGAGCTTGCAGATGACCCTGATGTAGGAGCTGTCATGTTGACAGGCGCTGGTGGCGCTTTTTGTGCTGGCGGAGACGTTAAGGGGATGAACGCCCGTAATTCAGGAGAAGCTCCTTCGCCTGCGAGTTTAGAGACTGCTGTCGATGATTTAAGAAAGAGGCAACGGATAGTTTCGGGGGCATTGCAGACTTTCCCGAAGGTTACGGTTGCTGCAATTGACGGTGCTGCCGCTGGTGCGGGGTTGTCAATTGCGTTGGCCTGCGATCTGCGGGTTGCCTCGCCTCGAGCGATTTTTACTACGGCCTTCGCCAAGGTTGGGTTTTCAGGTGACTTTGGTGGCAGCTGGTTTCTTACCCAGTTAGTTGGCGCTGCGAAGGCACGAGAGCTGTATCTGACGGCCGATCGTTTCGATGCCACCGAGGCAATGAGATTGCAGGTTGTGAACCAAATATTCGATGACGCTGATTTTGAAACGGCAGCTATTTCTTATGCTTCTCGGTTTGCAGATGGCCCGTTGGTGGCTCAGCGATATATGAAAGAGAATTTGAATAGGGCCTTAAGCGCTGATTTGTTGGACTGTTTGGATGCTGAGGCGATGGCGATGAGTCGCTGTCGCACGACCGATGATCATAAAGAAGCGGTAGCAGCTTTCGTAGAAAAGCGTCCACCTTCTTTTACGGGTCGGTAAATCACTTCGCAGCTTTTTGTAGGTTTGCCCACCCAAGGAGCAGGGTCTTTTCTCCTATTTCGCTGAAGTGAATGGTGACTTC
>DKNM01000015.1:0-981 GCA_002470695.1 Candidatus Neomicrothrix sp. UBA7388 | reverse complement strand
TGGGTCGATGGCGGGGCATCGGTTCCAGCTGCAATAGCTTTTTCTATAACTCTTTCTCGGGCCCGTTCGCGTCGCTCAGCTCTTCTGTCTTCATAGTCATCCGATGGCTCTACAGCAGAGGGAGTTGTTCTTCCAGCTTTATGACTACCTTTGGGGCTTCGATCATCGAGCAACTCATCTGGGATTTCTCGAAGGAAGCGGCTCGGGGTGTTGTACTGCTGTTGCCCGTATATCCACCTGCTTTCAGCCAACGTTAAGTGCAGCTGTTCTTCTGCGCGGGTGATTCCTACGTACGCGAGGCGGCGTTCTTCTTCGAGTTGGTCAGGGTCTCCAAGCGACATGAATGATGGGAAGATCCCGTCTTCCATGCCAACAATAAACACCATGGGGAATTCGAGTCCTTTGGCTGTGTGGAGGGTCATTAGCGTTACTTCGGACTGGTCGTCGAGTTCATCGGTGGGCGATACGAGAGATACTTGCTCGAGAAATTCTTCGCATGTTTCGTAGGCCTCGGCTGAGCCAATCAATTCTGCGAGATTTTCGAGTCGTCCTTCGGCTTCTATAGAGCGTTCGTCGCGCAATTCGTCGATATAGCCCGATCGTTCAAGCGCGATTTGAATGACTTCAGCGGGACCGTCTGAGACACGGCGCGATAATTGGCTAAGTAGTTCCGAGAAGTTGGCGAGTCCTTTTTTGGCGGTTCCGCTGATTCCTGTTTCGGGCCAACTGGCCAAAGCTTCGCTAAATGACACCTGGTTACTCTTGGCATATTCGTCCAGTTTTGTGACGCTGCCATCTCCTATGCCTCTTTTGGGGACGTTGAGAATACGTTTTAGCGACACTTCGTCGGATGGATTGACGATGGCACGGAGGTACGCCAGAGCATCTTTGACTTCACGCCGGTCGTAGAAGCGGGTGCCGCCTACAACGCGGTAAGGGATCGCAGCGTTAGCAAGGCGTTCTTCTATGATTCGGCTTTGT
>DKNM01000106.1 GCA_002470695.1 Candidatus Neomicrothrix sp. UBA7388 | reverse complement strand
CCGCCATGACTGGAATCGATATTTCTCTCCGACCATCACATCATCGAAAAACTCGGCGGCGATGTTGCCCGTAACTGCGCCGCCTCCCGAAATTTTTGGTGGATCTACGAAGAGAACGTATGCGGTTACGCAGTCGAATGCAGTCCAGACAAACTCTCGAGGAATAACTCCCTTATCGTCCGCCCATTGAGGGGCAGGGGACCATAGACCGACGACGTGCTTCCCATCTCCGAATGGGCGGATCTCGACACCAAGGCCATCGACCTCATGACCGCAGCCGATACAAGTGGGGTAGGGCGGTTCCCATGCCATAGGGCGCGCTACAGCTTCATCGATAGCTTCGCGTGGTAGGGGAGAGCGTGGAGTGACATGAAGTGCGTCCGGGACAACGCTCATAACTAGTTCGCTGTCTCGAAAAAGTTGAACCGAATCGTTGTCTTGGACCCGAGTTAAGTGCTGCCCCGGGTGCGTAGCTTTGCGTATTCGAACTCGCACCGGCCCGTCGGAACTTCCCGCAGCTATGCCCGCTACATAGCCGCCCTGCATCGTGTCCGGCATACCTACGTACGTATCAAGCAGTTCTATTACATCTGCGCTCATCGATGATGGCCGTAAATGGTAGATACGACATCGGGATCTGTTCGTGCTTCGATTAACACAGGTCGGCCGGGTGTTCTGTTTTTGACCACATCGATAGCTGCATCAATATCGTCCAACGATTCGATTCTCATGGTTTGGCACCCCATGCTTTCAGCTACGGCGCAAAAATCAGGCCATTCGTGGAGTGAAGCCGTGGGATCCATTCCCTTCGTTACAAGTTGTATGTGCTCAGCTCCGTAGCTGCCATCGTTATAAACAATGACTATCAGATCCAGTCCTAGATGGACTGCTGTTGACAACTCAGTCAAGCCTCCCATCATGTAACCGCCGTCACCGATGCAAACAATCGTGGGTAGTGTTGGTCGGGCGACCGCTGCCCCAATTGCGGTTGACATTCCTAATCCAATTGCACCGAATCCATGGCTTGTTACAAGGTTTTCGGGCTTGGGAACCGACATTGTCAGCGCATCCAGCATGAAGCGCCCGGCATCCACGACTACTTGACGTTCCTTCGGTAGTCCTGCCTCCAATCGCCGGGTTAAAGTTCGAGGGTCGACGGCTCCCTGATAACTCTTGTCCTCAAATGCTTGCGCTGGATCGAATGCTTCGAGGCGTGACTTGAGCTCATTCGTTCTGAACGAAGAAGCTTTATGCTCCGCTTCATTGAGCAGGTCGTTCATCGCGCTGGCGACGACTGCTGCATCTCCCACAACGCCAGCGTCGACCGTGACATGCCGATCAATGTGACGGGCATCGATGTCAACGTGAACGACTCGCTTTCCAGCTAAGAGGGTCTGGTAGTCGGTTGTGAAGAAATTGAGGGAGGCACCGAATGCGATCACACAATCAGCTATCGCAAGTGTTTCGCCTGCAACTTCGTGGCTAAGAGTGCCGTGGATGCCTAAGTTGAAAGGCTCGCCTTCGAAGTAACCGGTTCCAAGCAAAGAGGTTGCTAGGGGAGCACCGAGGGTTTCACCTAGGCGTAGCAATGCGTCCTTGGCGCCGGATTTAACAGCACCCCTCCCTGCGAGAATTAATGGTCGAGTCGAAGAGGCAATGATTCCGAGTGCGGTATCTAGTTGATCAGGATCTGGTGCCAGGCGTACAGGGGAAGGATTGAGGGGGGGTCGAGATACATACTCGACTTCGTCCCATTCAATATTTAAGGGGACGTTGAGCACTATTGGCCGACGCTCCGAATGGGCGCGTCGAATAGCCGTAGATACGTCTTCGGCAATAGTTTCGGCGTTGCGGACTGGCTGAAACCCAGCGCCGCTTGCAGTGACCAAAGCGTGTTGGTCAAGGTTTTGCAAATGCTGCTCGTTCTCAACCGGAGTGTCACCTGCCACCACCAACATTGGAGTTTCGTTTTTAACACCTTCGACAAGGGCAGTAATTGTGTTCGTCAAACCTGGACCGTGGGTCACTGACGCTACGCCGAGCTTTCCTGACGCTTTAGCCCATCCTTCTGCCATGCAAACGGCGTTGGCTTCATGCGTCGCTCCGATCAGGTTAGTGCCGTGTTGACGTTGCAGATTTTCCCCAATGAAGAGATTCCCATCGCCGAGAACTGCGAACACGGTGTCCACCCCATGATCCACTAATGCTTGTGCGACGGCGTCATGTCCTAACATCTGACATCCTCCTGCTTGATGCGCGACGTAGGCTGTCTTCTCGCAGCGAACAAAGCGCTTAGGTGGTTCCCACTAATTAAACTTGCATGCAGCTAATCACCTAAGAAAGTTTTTGTCCACGAAGTCAAAAAGTAAAGCCTCGGAAAGGCGTGCTTTAATGGGCCAACAGGTTGGCTGTGTTCCGATTGCAATGTCGAATAGGGGTGGCGAATTATGCGCATAGGACCTTTGCTTGGATTTGAGCCAAACTTTGAATCCGTAGTTACGGTGGCCAAAGAAATGGAGGCGGCGGGAGCGAGCTCTGTGATGCTCGCCGAAGCAGGTCGAAGTGCTGTAACACAAGCTGCAGCTGTGATTGCGGCGACAGATTCAGTTCAAGTTGGGACATATGTCGTGAATGCATTTGCCCGTTCGCCATGGATAACTGGCTTGACTGCTCGAGATTTAGACGAAATGAGTGGGGGTCGATTCGTATTAGGCGTCGGTACGGGGAACGTCCACTTCAACGACTGGTATATGGGAGTGGACTCTTCCAAAGCCCTCCAGCCAATGCGCGACTTCATCCAAATCGTGCGCGAAGTGATCGCGGCCCCCGTTGGCTCACGAGTTTCATTTGAAGGACCCGTGCATCAGATGAAGAAGTGGCGAGCAAGCTTTTCGCCCTACCGCGACTCACTTCCCGTGTACCTCTCGGCGTCGGGCCCAAAGATGATGCGCGTTGCGGCTGAGGTAAGTGATGGTATTGGCGTCGGCATTATGGCCTCTGTCGATTTCATGCGCGACACAGTTCGGCCGAACGCGTTCGCAGCGGCGGAATCGGTCGGGCGCAAAAGTTCAGCACTCACTTTTCCTATGGGAGCCCTAGTCAGCGTTAACCGCGACTCGGAACTGGCCCGCGAAGCTGCGAAAGCAGCGGTGTGCGGGCTCTTCCACCCGGTACCTCATCCTTACTACGACTCACAAATGCGCCAACAGGGTTTTGCCGAAACCGCCGATATCTTGAGCGATTTAATGCCGCAGGGAAGAACTGCTGAGGCAATATCGGTTGTCCCCGAGGAGCTTGTTGATACGTTGACAATTAGTGGCACCCCTTCCGAATGTGTCCACCGGATAGCGGAGTACCAGGGAATCGTCGACGAGATAGTCATGATGCGTGTAGCTCAGCGAGAGGAACCTACTGGCGTGGGTGCTTATGAACCACTTTTTGAGTTGGTCGCCGAAATGCGTTCCTAGAAATAACGTAGTAAGGGCTTGATAGCAAAATTCTAGAGAAACGCCGTCTATCCGGAACTGAGACCTCTACTACAGCTACTGTGCAGCGATGAGCGATCGCATAATTCCCGCCTCACAGCAGGCCATGTATGACAATTTTCACTTCGCCCCAGGTGTCAAAGCCGGGAACCTATTGGTTATGTCCGGACAAGTAGGCATGGATGGGTCGGGGAAATGCCCAGAGGATTTAGTCGAACAATTTCGGCTCGCCTTTCAGAATGTCGAAGCGGTTCTGCTCGAGGCCGGCGGTGATTTGTCGAGCGTTGTTGAATTGACCAGCTACCACATCGGTATGCGAGAGCATTTGCGAGACTTTATTGCCGTCAAAGACGAATTGATTAAAGAACCGTATCCCGCCTGGACTGCCATTGGCTGCACGGAGCTTGCTATGCCAGGAGCGGTGGTGGAAATTCGCGCGCAGGCGATTCTGAGTTAGAGAACTCTTCTCATTACTATGCCTGACCTTTATGACGTTGCAGTCGTGGGACGGGGACTGATTGGTGCTGCGGCGGCGCGCCATCTTGCTGAATCAGGAATAAAAGTAGTCCTTATTGGCCCTGATGAGCCCTTCGATCGCAGGGCCAGCTCGGGCCCCTTTTGTAGCCATCCGGACGAAGGTCGAATAACCCGCGTCGCCGGTCGCACTGCCATCTGGTCACAATTGGCAGCTCGGTCCATTGAGCGGTATCCGGATATTGCCGCAAGATCGGGTATCTCATTCCACAATCCCTGTGGACTTGTCACGTCATCTCCGAAGGCCACCGAGTGGATTAAAAATTCTGAGATCGCCGGCGGGAACGCTAGGGCATCAGAAGTCCAGTGGGTTTTAGAAAAAACTGGTATTTCCCTAGACAATGGACACCCCGTTCTTTACGAGGGCGAACCGGCGGGCTATATCAATCCGAGACGATTAGTTGAGGCTCAAACAGCCCTCGCCAAGACTGCGGGGGCAACGATCGTGAACCATCCAGCGTCTTCTCGAAAGAAAACACGATCAGGCTACGAGGTCATTGGGAAATGGGGATCTTGCGGTGCCCGTCGCATGCTTTTAACTACCGGAGCATTTGGCTCTGAGTTGCTTACTCATGCGCTTGATCTGCAAAGAATGCAGCGTACAACGGTCACGGCTGAAATTCCTTTCGATCCCGCGCTTCCGAGTCTGATTTGCGTCGATCCACCCGATGAGCGACTTGACGAAATTTACTGGGTGCCGCCCCTGCAATATCGAGATGGCAGAGTTGCATTGAAGATTGGTGGCTCGCTTCGCAACTCCGTGCCCGTTTCCCAAAAAGAACTTACGAAATGGTTTCAGGGCGACGGAGACCCAACCGAGGTTGATGCCCTAAAGAATTCGCTCATGAGTTTGCTACCCAACGTGCAAATAGAAAGTTGGGCGCAAAAGCCTTGCGTGGTGACTAACACCGCTTCCGATCATCCCTATATCGGCTGGGTCGAAGAAGGTGTAGCTGCTGCAATTGGGGGTTGTGGGTCCGCCGCAAAGAGCAGCGACGAAATAGGACGACTCGCGTCGACTTTATTTCGCTCTGAAGGATGGAGCGACGCCTTGTCAACGAGTCATTTCGAACCCGTTTTTGCCTAACGCAATCTATTCCCCAGACTTTGCGTCCCTAGCTTTCCGGCTCTTTGGCCTGTGTGTCTAACTTTCCTAAAAAAAACTGGACTGCTGGACCAATTGATACGACAAACCAGACTGTCCCCCAACCAATCGTGCCACCCATAGCTAGGCCGCAAGCTAAAGCGGCCCCTTCAATGAGTGTCCGAGCTTTCCATATAGCGACCCCGCGCCGATCAAGTGCCGTCATAAGACCGTCTCGTGGACCTGGCCCCAAGCGGGCACCGATATAGAAACCTGAACCGATAGCTACGACGATCGGCCCAAGAAATGTGCAAATAATTCTGACCGCCTCATTGCTCGGGTTCCCGCCTAGCTCAAGCGAAACGTCGACCACTAGCCCGATGGCCAAGACGTTGGCGACTGTCCCGATGCCTAAAGGCTCTTTCAGAAAAAGCAAGATAACGAGAAGGACGACACCAACGAGAATCATGGCTGTCCCGATCGTCAGCCATGTTTGCTCCGCCATCCCCTGATGAAATATGTCCCATGGCGGTAGGCCGAAATCACCCAAAATAACGAGCGATAACCCGACCCCGAACAAAACGAGACCGATAGCAAGTCGGACAGCCCGCAGAATCATCGAGATTTATTTGCCTGCATGAAATCCAAAAGGAGCCAGAAAGTCAGATTCACTTGGTCAGGGCAACCTTTCTGAAGGTCAAGTTCACTCGCGGCTCCTTAACTTTCTTAGATCTCGGTACCTCGTGCTCCCATAAAAGTTGCGTTAGGCCTCGCATCACCAAAACATCGCCAGATCTCAGAAAGATATCTGTCGCCTTTTCAGAGCGATCTTTGCGCCTGATGCGGAATTTGCGAGTAGCGCCCAGACTTACTGAAGCGATAACCGGCGCTTGCCCAAGGACTTCTTCATCGTCAGCATGCCAATCAACTTTGTCATTGCCATCGCGATAAAAATTAGCCAGCACAGAATTGAATTGTTCAGATGCGACTCCGTTCACTTTTTCCCGGA
The DNA here is from genome assembly GCA_002470695.1 of Candidatus Neomicrothrix sp. UBA7388. GTDB lineage: Bacteria > Actinomycetota > Acidimicrobiia > Acidimicrobiales > Poriferisodalaceae > UBA7388. Next base: position 35,863 of record DKNM01000106.1, on the reverse strand, counting down.
TATCTCGAAGTGTCGAATTCCACGGATTCGGAGTCATGGTTATGCCTGACCAGCTGTATGAGCAGTCAGCGTCTCCGTACCATGCGTTCAGCCGAGGAACATCGTGTGTCTGACCGAACATACTAATTTTGTCTTGCCGCCAGTTGAGTTCTTTGATCAGGAGGCCGCACAAGGTATCCCCTTGAGAGCGTGACCAGATTTGCTGATGTAGCTCGATTTCTGCGCCTGGGAGATCCAGAGTTTCCACCGAACCGAAGTTGAAGAGTTCTTCTTGAGAATGAGAGGACCGTGAATTCACTAGAAGATACTGAATCCGCCGTCAATTTTTATGACATCGCCAGTATGCCAACGGCTCGCTTCGCTCATTAAGTAAACAGCAATTGCTCCGAAATCGTCCGGTTGTCCCCATCGACGCATTGGAATTCTTGGCATCACGTTGTCCACGAACTTGTCCCAACCGAACAAACCGGCGGTCATATCCGTTTCGATCCAACCCGGAATTATTGCATTTGAGGTGATGCCGTACCGAGCCATTTCAACAGAAAGTCCCATCATCATGGCAAGCATCGCTCCTTTACTTGCCGCGTAGGCTTGACCTTTAGCTGATCCCTGAATGGCTGTGCCGCTGGAGGTAAGTACCAGCGAGCCCCCTTCGCCCTGCTCAACCATTTGTCGCGTAGCGGCCCGGAGCGTGAAAAAAACGCCGGTGAGGTTCACATCTAAAACGGAATGCCAGTCTTCATTCGAATGCTCGAAAAAAGGCTTTTGGTTTTGGGTCCCAATCCCAGCGTTGGGGAAACACCCGTCAATTCGACCGTATCTTTCGATTACGGAAGCCATGCACTCTTCAACCTGGGCTTCCTCAGCCACGTTGCATTGCACGGCTGAAGCCGATGAATTAATCGCCTGCAACTCCTTTTCAGCGGCTGCGTTTTTTTCTGGATTAGTGCCCCAGATGCTTACATCGGCACCGGCGGCGGCAAGAGCTCGGGCGAAGCCCAAGCCAATTCCTCCATTTCCGCCTGTAACGACGGCTACTTTTCCGGTGAGGTCAAATGCTTCGTAGCTCACAGTGGCTCCTCTCAAAGTAAGTCCATGGGCATATTAGAACCCGAAGGTTGAGCGAGTTGCCCAACTCTCTGGAAGACTCGCATCATGGAATTTCAGACAGTAAAAGTTGAAGGAGATGGCGCCATCCGTCATCTCGTGCTTAATCGTCCGGAGGTACATAACGCCGTCAATGCCGAGTTAGTTTCCGACCTCCATCAAGCTATCCGTTTTCTTGACGCTGATCCCTCCGTTCGCGCAGTGATCTTGAGAGGAGAGGGGAAGTCGCTGTGTTCTGGCGCCGATATGAAACAGCCAAGGTTTAGTTCTCAAGAGGCAATGTTGGGGTCCAAGCATGGAGCCAGCATGTATGACGCCCTTATGCACATGAACGCAATCTCAATAGCGCTTTGTCACGGTTACATGATTGGTGGTGGAGCCGTTTTACCGGCCGCATGTGATTTTCGTGTGGGTAGCCCATCAGTCAGTTTGACACTCAACGAAGTGAGTATCGGTTTTAATCTCACCTGGCATTCGATGCCTGCTCTCGTGAACCTCGTCGGCCCCCATCACGCAAAAGAAATGCTAATTCTTGGCAGGAGTTATGGCCTTGCAGAGTTGCAACAGTTCGGTTACTTCACAGACACGGTTGCAGACGACGGGGATTTAGTTTCGGCAGGCGAAAGATTAGCGGCCGAAGTATTAAAACAACCTCCAGTGCCCGTAACAGTGACCAAGGCGTCAATTAATGCTCTGGCAATGCCTCTGGGGCGGGCGATCCAACACATGGATCATCTGGCCGTCGGATATATGGGTAAAAGCGACAACTCGAGAACTGCTCGCACTAGCTACTTTGATGAGGGTGTTCGCAACTGGGGTGACGACTAACTTCATTTGCTGTGGAATTACCTCCGGGCTGAGATGAAGTCGTGAAGACCCATCGCAGTAGTTATGTCGGCCATTGATTCCATTCGATCTGATGTGTGTCTTGTACCAGTCCCGTCAGCGATTCTTGTCATCATTTCGAAATTTGCAATTACCGCTGCTGCATCAACCAAAGTAGCTTCATCAGTAGCGTCCACCAGCTCCGCTCGCGCAGCGTCGAGATTTTCGAGGTTATTCACGGAAGCATCGACCAAGTTCGCGAGAGCAGATGCAGCGACTACGGCAGAGCTATCTATAGCCTCACCTTGGATTGCATTGAGATCGACTTCCATATCGTTTACGGAGCTACTCGCACGGAGCATCATTGAATGCGCCGCAGTTCAATAAAAACACTCTCGATGCGCCGAAAGACGTCCGGCGACAAATTCGATTTGGCGGCGAGACAGAGTTCCCCGGGACCAGTTTAAGTCGGCCATTTCTTGCATTGGAATGTATTGTGCGCTCGAGAGTAGAAATAAGGCCGCCATTGCAGATGGGACGGAACTCAGGGCGCGTACTACTGGTGGCAGAATCGTTAATCCCTGGTAGTAGGGGGCTAACTCTTCTGTCATCTCTTCAAGATGTACAACGGGTACCCAATGATGCTTGGCAGGCTTAGAAGGTTGCGTTTTTCTCGATGGCTCACCTCCAATGGCGGGAGGAAAATCTGGCTTCTCGAGCCCGAGTACCTCAGCGAATCGAAGGACGGAGACAACGCTCGCAGCGATTTCGATAACTTCTACCCATTGTTCTGGCGTAATAGCTGTTGCGTCTCGAAGCCTTGAATACCAATCCTCGGTCAGCGTTCCCGCGTGCGCCGCCAAGCGATAGATAGCATCTTGGAGTTCCGCTGACAGAGGCCCTGTCTCGGTGAGCCGTCCGAGCGAAGAGGCACTTTCCCACGGCGGAACGGGCTGTTCTTCCTCGATAGCGATTCGAATAATTTGAGCTATAGCTAGCCTTTCATGACCAGTCCACCATGTTCCAGGACTAGCAAGTGCCTCCCACACTTCGATATGGGCGGAAGTAAGATCGGCTCGGACAGAAACGCTGGAACTATTGTGCGACGATTTGATTAGGGCACCTGGGGTCGTGGTCATAGTTTTCCTCAATGATTTTCCAGCTATAACACCGTAGCTTCCTACAGCGCGACACGATATTGCTATGGCATGGATTCAAATAGTTCCTGATGACGACTGGGAGGGCGACGTAAATCTTGCGCCCCTTCATGAAATGGTTGTCGATAAGAGTTATGGGCGGATCGACCACATAATGTCGATTCATTCGCTTAACCCCAGGGGTTTGGCGGCACATGACGCCGTTTATCGTTCGGCGATGGCCGGTACACGCAGCCTTCGCAAGGTAGAACGTGAGCTCGTTGCTTTGGTGGTAAGTGTCGAAAATGACTGCCACTATTGAATTGAGCATCACCGGCGCGGTCTGCGCCACCTACTTAAGAATGATTCACTAGCTGAAGCCGTTGAAGCCGACTGGCGGTCAGCCCCGCTGAGTCCCGAAAGGATGGCCATGCTTGAATATGCGGTTAAGTTAACTCATGAGCCGGCAGCTATGAGTGCTTTGGATATCGACAACCTTCGATCAGTTGGATTCAGCGACCGCGATATTCTTGATATAGCTGAAGTAACTGCCTACTACGCCTACGCGAATCGTATTGCTGACGGACTCGGGGTTTCTACAGAACCGTGGATCTTTGATTCCTAAATAGGGCCGGCGAGTGACTTTTAAGTGGCGGGAAAGTGTGGGGCAATCTCCTCAGAAAAGCGTTGAATTGCCTCGAGTCGACCTTCGGTCCCGCGACCCAATACAAAAAAGGCTGCGTGTTCCAGACCAGCGTCAGAGTATTGGCCGACCTGATCAATTACTTCCTCGTTACTCCCGCCGACTTCACCCTGTTCCAAATCGCCGCCGTCGAAGTTCAATCTGAAAAGACTCGTTAGAGACAGCTCAGATGAATCGCGGCCGATGGTTTCGCACTCACTTTCCACTGTTTTCCATTGCTCGGCGAGGAGCGCGGGAGGAGCAAACGCTGAATGGAAAGCGTCTCCGAACCGGGCAGTACGCTTAAAAGCTGCCTGAGAGTGACCCCCGACCCATACCGGAATGTGATTATCAACGGGCTTCGGGCTGAAACCTATGTTCTGAAATTGCGTCCACCTACCTTCGTAGCTGGCTAATCCCTCGCTGAATAAGGCGCGAAATACTTCTAGTGTTTCGTCGGCTCGAGCGCCGCGGTTGTCCCACGGTCGGCCTATTGCTTCAAACTCTTCCTGCATCCATCCAACACCGACACCCATGATGGCTCGACCGTTAGAAAGATGATCCAAGGTCGCCCAACCTTTTGCCTGCTGCACAGCGCCTCGATAACCCAAAATCAAAACGGTTGTTCCCAGTAGCACTCTTTCAGTTATGCCTGCTACGAACTGGAGCGTTCCGATGCAATCCAACCACGCGCTACCAGCTTCAGGGAAGCCACTGTTGTCGTCGGCATACGGATACTTGGATTGCAGCGTTGCTGGGTCGGGCCATGCTATGTGGTCGCTAGACCAGACTGAGCTATAGCCAAGTTCTTCAGCCGCGGTTGCGATCCTAATCATTGCGTCTCGACTTGGATCTCGCCCTGCGTCGGGTAAGTGAACACCGAATTCCATTTCGGCCCTTTCGTCTGCTGCGACGTGACCCTAGAAGATATTGCGCAGTTCGCGCTGCACGAGTCCACTTCTTGTATCTACCCTTGGGTTATGGACAAGGGGGAATTTTACAGGAATGCCCGAAGTGATCTTTCGGGGCCCCTTGCAGGCGTTCGCGTTATCGACGCAACTACTGCTTGGGCCGGTCCGATGGCTTCGTGTCTTTTGGCCGACTATGGCGCCGACGTAATTCGGGTTGCTATGCCTGGCGACCAAGGACTGCAATGGAAGCCTCATATAGGCTTCTCCCGATCGTTTGCAGAAGAGACAGTGAACAGGAATAAGCGAAGCGTTGCGATTGATCTTCGCACACCGGAAGGTGCAGAAGCTTTCTTGCAGATGGTTGGTTCCGCTGATGTTGTGGTCGAAAATTTCAAACCGGGCACCTTGGATAGTTGGGGTGTCGGCTACGGCGACTGCCAAATAGTTAAGCCCGACATTGTATATCTGTCCGTTAGCGGGTGGGGTCAGTTTGGCCCTCATTCCGATCGGCCTGGATATGATCCAGGAGCTCTGGCACATAGCGGATGGATGGCGCTGAACGGAGATAAGAACGGCCCTCCGACTAAAGCTCCGACATTCCTAGCTGACGACTTATCTGGCCTGCATGGTGCCTTAGGTGTTCTCGCGGCTTTGCATCACCGAGACGCGACAGGCGAGGGACAACACGTCGATGTATCGCTTCTAGACTCCATCATTTATCAGTCCAACGGCTACCTAGCTCTCGGGGCAGCGGGCGAGTCACTTCAGCGATGGGGTAGCGAGGTCATGGTGTGCGCCCCAACTAATTGCTACGAGTGTGACGACGGATACGTTTTCTTGGCGCTAATTCTCGACTCTCATTGGGTTCGACTGACCGAAGTTTTGGGTAGACCGGAACTCGGACACGATCCCCGTTATTCGACCAATGAGAATCGAGTTGAGCATCGATCAGCAGTTGATGCGTTGGTGGCAGAATGGTGCCGCGAACGCAGTCAGGACGAAGTGGTCTCGGCGATTGATGCCGCTGGGATAGTCATTTCTGCCGTGAATAGCTTCGCTGACGCTGCAGTTGACCCGCATGTCCTTGAACGCGATTTACTTCAAGAGACGAAGCTAGTTGACGGATCTACTGCCCTTCTCACAGGACCTGCTGCCAAGTTCAGCCGTACGCCGGTCGGCGTAAGACACGGTGCCCCCCTCCCGAACCAACACACTGACGAAATTCTTGAGCAGGTAGGAGTTACGAGAGAGCAGCTAGACGAGTTGCGGCGGGCCGGCATAATTGATTAGGAGATCGACACCTGATGTCCCAGCCTGATGCCACCATGTAGTAATGACCATCATCTTCATCGTTGTGATCTCGATTCTTGCTGCTGTCGTTGGTTACCTTGTGAGTCAATTGCGTCTTCGAAGTCAAGTCCCTGAAGCGCGGGATGTCCCCGACCGAATTGATACCGATGGATTAGTTACTGCGGTGAAGGAAGCTGTAGACGCGCAAGTTGCTAGGGCCGCTCAAGCTGCTCTTCAAACGAACAACGAATTAGCAGGTCAACTGATTGATCAACGCAGCCGCACGCTGGAGGAGCAAACCAAGAGCCTCCTTCGGCCCGTAGCTGAACAAATGGATCAGTTAAAAACCTCCGTCGGCGATTTGAGATCCACGTATGAAAAAAATAAGGGCTCGTTTGACGCGCTAAAAGAAAGTCTGATCGATCAAATAAATGAATTAAATAGTCGAACCGGTGCCCTTGCTGGGGCTTTGAAGTCGCCTGCTGCTCGAGGGGCATGGGGTGAGAACCAACTGCGGAATATTATTGACTTGTCCGGGATGGCCTCCTTTTGTGACTTTTCGGAACAAGCCTCCGCCATGAGCGATGATGGGGTGCTCCGCCCCGATTTAACGGTGCGGCTCCCCAACGGGGCATTTCTTGTCGTTGACTCGAAAGTACCTTTGTCTGCATATCTGAGAATGCAGGAGTTAGAAGAAACAACGGCGCGCGAAGCTGAATTGCGGAGCCATGTAAAGGCTCTTCAGTCACACGTGAAGTCATTATCTGACAAGCGCTACTGGGCGCTTTTTGACGACGCCCCCGATTTTGTAGTGATGTTCGTCCCCGGAGAATCGTTCTTAGCTGATGCCTTGAGATCGGAGCCAGGATTGGTTGATGAGGCAATGCGTCAGCGAGTAGTGATTGCATCCCCGATGAGCCTTATGGCGCTCTTACTTACAATTGCCCGAGGCTGGCAAACTACTCAACTTGCAGAAAATGCGGAAAGAGTTGAAGAACAGGGTCGGGAGCTGCACCAACGTGTTGGTACAACGCTTTCAGCTATGGCCAAGACCGGAAGGGGTTTGGAATCTGCCGCTAGGGCGTACAACGAAATGATAGGCAGCGTTGAAAGCAGAGTCCTACCTACCCTGAGAAGGTTCTCCGAGCTAGGTGTCTCTGGCGCTGAACTCCCTGAAGTGAAGCCCATCGAAACCTCCACTAGAGCCTTGACTGCCAGAGAATTAGAGGTTGCAGAGGATATGGACGTGTCCTCTGAATCCGAGTTCAAGTAATACTGTCGGCGACCTCAATAAAGGGCTGAATTGCCTCTAGATTCGCGTCAAGGTGCTTAGTGCCTTGCCTCAAAAACGGTATTAGCAATTGCGTCACGCCGGCTTCTGCGTATGCCTCAACCATCGAAGCGTCCATTTGGTCATTCACCGCTCCGACATGAATGTCGAGTTCTTCAATTGAACGGCCCTCTGCTTCTAGAAAAGTCGCTAAGCGAAGGATCATTTCCCGACTTTCGTCCGGCGAAAGATTAATTCCGTACCAACCATGTCCAAAACGCGCTGTCCGACGTAATGCTGCGTCGGAGTGACCACCGACACAGATTGGGATACCTCCTTCTTGAACCGGTTTCGGATGCATACGGCACTCTGGCAGATCGTACATTTCCCCGGAAAAAGAACTCAGCTCGTCATTCCACAGGGTGTTAATGACTTCGAGGTATTCGTCGCAGCGCTTACCTCGGTTTGACCATGGTGCGCCGCAGGCCTCGAACTCTTCCCAACTCCAACCAACTCCAACGCCGAAATCAAGACGCCCATTCGAGAGAAAGTCGAGGGTCGCGTACTCCTTAGCAGCGTACACCGGGTTGTTTTGGGGCAGAATACAAATTCCGGTGCCTAGACGCAGTTTGGAAGTGCACGCAGCTAAAAAACCAATGCTGCTTACCATGTCCATTAGGCCTGAACCTTGCGGAAATCTAAAAACTCCATCACTGGAACCCGGATAACGAGATTCGTAATCATCGAACAGAACAACATGCTCACCCAACCAAAATGAGTGAATACCTATCGCTTCGGCCTTTTGCCCGAACTCCTTGAGAAACTCGGGGCTTGCAACCGGTGAACGTAACGGGGTAAATAAACCAATGTTCATGGAACTAGTCTTTCGTCAACGGAGTAATAAAAGAGATCACCAACGCAGTGGGATACGCCGAGGGCCACGTACTTGACCTCTCGACCACCAAACTGAATTGGGGTCATGCAACTCAAAACTGGGGATTCTGCGAAACCACTCCTCAAGCGCGACTTTGATTTCCATTCGCGCCAGGTTCGATCCAAGGCACCTATGAATTCCTAACCCGAAAGCAGAATGACGGTTCACTTCTCGATCGATTTTGAAAGTCTCGGCATCCGCCATGAACTCTGTGTCTCTGTTTGCTGAGGCAAAGGGCAACAAGACTCGCTGGCCAGGGCATAGGGTTGTTCCCGACACCTCGACTTCCTCTGTGACGACTCGGGCCATGGTGACAGGCGAATAAAACCGCAGAAACTCTTCAACAGCGGCGTCAAATGCCGAATCATCTTGAGAAAGACGGAGCCGGTCCTCGGGATGCTGTCCTAAGTGCCAAAGGGAGGAACCGATCGAACTCCAAGTCGTATCTATTCCGGCGAGCAAAAGGAGGAAGAGTCCGCCGAGAATTTGGCCATCATCCATCTTTTCGCCATCGACCTCGGACTCGAGAAAATACGTGACAATATCGTCACGAGGGTCTGCCCGGCGCGCCTTCAAATAATCGTTGAAATAGGAGAAAACATCCTTTGTTGCCCGCTGAGCAACGTGAAGGTCAGTAGGCCCAACTTCGAGTAAGTCGTGAACCCACTCGCGGAAGAGATCTCCATCCTCTTCAGGTATACCGATCATCCGAGCGATTACTTTTACCGGTATGTGCTGGGCGTAGTCGGCGCTTGCATCGCAGGACCCGTTGTCGATGAATTGATCAATCAATTCATTGCAAATATCTCTTGTAATCGGTATCCACTTCTCGATTGCTTTAGGCGAAAAAGCTGGCAAGAGAGCCCTTCGATGATCTTGATGATCCGGTGGGTCTGAAGTTATGGGCGGACTGCTGAAGTTACCTATTTCTGCTGCCGGCATGTCGTTAACTAACACCGATTTCGAGGAGAAGTGTTGGGTGTCATGTGCGATGGCGGAGATGTCCTCATGTCGAGTAGGCAAATAGACCCCATGAAAACGGTCCGTATGAGCTACCGGGCATCCACCCTCGCGCATTTCCTTCCAGATTGGATAGGGATCTGCCGCATAGTCATTGTGCAGATGATCAAAGTCTGTTTCCCAGTTATCAACTTCAGGTCTATCCGGAGTCCCCATTAGCCATTCCCCCAGGCCGCTCATTGCTATACGAGTAGCTATCTAGAGGAGAGCGTAGTCGGATCTGTAACGATCTATACGGCCTTAATGAATTAGCCCCAAAATGGGCAGACGAATAACTTCGAATTGGGGAATTGGGTTCGTAACAAAATCTTGTCAAACCCTGACGGCTAGATGTTTTCTAGCAACGCCTTGCTGTACATGTTGGCGGCGTGGTCCCAAGTCAAAATTGCATGCGAGCGGGCGGCATTCACATCGCGCCAAATTCGTTGAATAGGCTCGTCTTCCCGCATTGCGTTCGCGCCGCTCGCCTCGTAGAGCCTGTCAACTGCTCTCGCTAGAGAGCGAACGCCCCAACCACAATCTCTAATTATTGAAGCATTGAGCACCGGATCAACTTCTTCGACACCGCCTAGTTGGTCCAATCGGGCTGCGGCATCATATAGAAGAAGTTCCGCAGCTTGAATTTCGGCCGTTGACTCAGCTAGCCGATAACCGGCTGCTGGGTCGTGTCGTTGTGTGCTTGCAAGCGCAACGAGAAAATGGTCATCAATCCGTTCCTGAAACCGACGAACAGCAGCTTTTGCGGCTCCTATTACCGGCGCAGCCAGAACCAAAATTGCGGTAGTCCTCCATGGGCATGTGTACAGGGGACCGCCGTAATGCAACTGTCCAGGGGCACGGCGAGTCATCGTTTGGCTCACGTGTAAGACACGGTGAGATGGAACCGCCACCTCCTCTGCTACGACCAGGTCTTTGCTTCCGGTGCCGCGAAGCCCGACAACGTTCCACGACTTGTGATCAATAATTACGTCTTCTGCAGGCAGCGCACATATAACTGGCGACGGTTGGTCTCCCTCCAGTAGGCCCCCGACGCTTAGCCAAGGAGCGTGATCGCAACCCGAACCGAACCCGAAGCGACCTGAAACTATTACGTCATCTCCCTCCTGGCGGAAATGATTTTTCGGCACGATCGAAGCGCTGACAAGGTTGGTGGGGTCGGACCAAATTTCGTTCTGCCCCTCCAACGGCATTTGTGCAAGCATCCACCCGTGAGCGCTCCACACAGCAAGACACCAAGAGGTTGCCATGCAGTATTCTCCCGCTGCAGCAACAGCTCGCATATGATTTTCGATGGTGGACTGGGCTCCGCCGAAATCATTTGGTTGCAGTAAGCGCGCTGCGCCGATAGATCGGATATCAGCCGCGTTTTCCGTATCAATGCAGCCAGCCTCGTCAGCCATAGCCGACCGTTTCTCCCATGCTGGGCCTACTGAGTGGATGCCGTCAATCACGGTCGCAAGATTCACACTACATACCCTAGAGAAGTGGAAGGCCACTAAGCCAACAACCAATGAGATTCTTACGCGCTCTCATCGGTAGGGTTGCTGGCAGCAATCTTTCATTGGGGGAGTTATGGGACGTTTAGAAGGCAAAGTAGCGATCATCACTGGAGGCGCTCGGGGGCAGGGGGCGGCCGAAGCAGAGATGTTCCATAGCGAGGGAGCCCAAGTCGTTATCACAGACGTCTTAGAAGACGACGGCGGACAGTTAGCGGCTTCACTCGGTGTGGATTTTCTAGTGCACGATGTTGCATCGGCAGAATCATGGGAAGTTGTAGTCAATGATGTGATTTCTCGCCATGGCCGAATCGATGTACTGATAAATAATGCAGGGATTCTCCGCGGTGCTCGACTGGTAAATACAAGCGACGAGATATGGGACCAGACAATCGCGATAAACCAGACGGGTGTCTTTTACGGCATGAGATCTGTCGCTCCACAAATGATCAAGCAAGAGTCAGGGTCAATCGTGAACATAAGTTCCGTTGCTGGGTTGGAAGCGACCTTCGCGTCGATGGCATATGGAGCCAGTAAATGGGCGGTGCGCGGTATGAGCAAAATCGCTGCGCTAGAGCTAGGTCGCCATAACGTTCGCGTGAACTCGATTCACCCAGGGCTGATTAACACAGACATGACATCAGAATTCGATAAGGACCGCATGTTGCGTGCTGTTCCTCTAGGAAGAGAAGCTGAGCCTTCGGAAGTGGCAGCGGTTGCGCTTTTCCTTGCATCGGACGACTCCAGCTATTGCTCTGGGCAAGAGTTCACCGTAGATGGCGGCATGCATCGCTAGGTGGGAACTACCTTCGACGCTCTCAAAGTCAGATACTTTCCTCTGATCTTCGCCTCCGGTTGGACGTGGAATCTATCGAGGTGGGGTGTGTCCTTTATCGGCCCTTTTATCGCAAATGATTTGACCGGATCCGCTCGCATGGTCCAACTAGCTGGGGTCGCTCTCTGGTCACCTTTGCTTTTCGGAGGGCTTATTGGGGGTTGGGTCTCTGATCGCTTTGATCGTCGCCGTATGGTCATTATCCAATTTCTAATTACCATTCCTGGATTAATAATTCTGGGAGTCGTGGAGTTGAGTGGCGCTTTACGTCTTTGGATGATTTATCCCGTCCTATTCCTAACTGGCGTTGGTTGGGTGTTCGACATGGTCGGTCGTCGGGTTATCGTCTACGACGTTGTAGGCCCGGAAAAAATTGACAATGCACTAGCTTTGGAATCGAGCGGAACTGCCGTAGCTCTGGCCTTTGGCGCATTCGCAGGCGGTTCGCTCATTCAAGGGGTTGGAGTCGGCTGGGCTTTAGTTGTCATGGGCTCTCTGCAAATTATTTCGCTATCGGCATTCACTGCTGTCCCGCGTATGCAAAGTCGCAACCAAGCTGCAGTAGGTGGAGGTCTTCGAGCGCTTTTTGAAGGCGTCCAGATGTTGCGAACCGAGAAGAGCCTGATCTCTATTCTTGGCGTTACTGCTTTCGTGAACTTTTTCTATTTCTCTTCCAGCCCCTTGCTCCAAGTAGTGGGAGGGAAATTCGATGTCGGCCCGGCGCTTCTCGGTTTGTTAGCAGCCATGCTTGGTATCGGAATGTTTGCAGGCTCCCTGGGTGTAGCGCGATACCAGCCGAGACGACGAGGTTTGCTCTACGTAACAGGATCTTATGTTGCTTTTGTTTTCATGATTGGTTTCGCTCTTGCGCCCACTTATGTACTTTCTGCAGGCTTCCTAGCATTAGCTGCTTTGGGAATGGGACTGTTTGCTTCGACCCAAGCAATTTTGGTGATGGACGCTGTTTCCGAGGACCGAAGAGGTCGAGCACTTGGTTTGTTGAGCAGCGCTATTGGAGTGCTGCCGATAGGAATGTTGGTGGTAGGAGAAATTGCTGAAGTCTTAGGGCCCTCAACAGCAGTAGCAATATCAGTGACGAGTGGCGCGCTGTTGATGACGGTATTTCTTCGAATCCGACCAGAAAGCCTCCACCTGCGCCAGAGTGATCGTACTCAGACAGAGGTCGAGATCGATTTAGAGAACTTGCCCGACAACAGACGCCCCGAGGTTTTCAACCTAAGTCGTCCGTGACTTAAACGGTGGTAAGCCAATCACGCAAATCGAACAGCGAAGAATTCGAGATTTCATGCCCCATCGGATACTCAAAATAATTCGGCGGGTTGTTAGCCCCGGCCAAAGCTTCCTTGATTTGCCGACCGCGATCAATGTCGACCATAGGATCCAGCGTGCCGTGCTGCACCAAGATCTCGGACACGGCCGCTAAATCGTAGGTATAGCCAGGGATTTTCTGAAGCATGCCGGATAGGCACGCCATGGCCGCCGGCCGAACGCTGATTTCACTGCCCAGGCCCACAGCTAATGTCATAGCGCAACCTTGAGAAAAACCAATGAAGACCATTTCTGAGCGATGGAATCCCCCTGCCTCACAAACAGCATCAGTTGTGCGATCAATAGCGCCCACAGAGGACTTAAACAATTGCTCGTCAACATCGCCGTCGGCGCCTCGTTCATACCAAGCAGCTCCGAAGGGGTTTAGATCGATAGGGGCCCGAAAACAGACCGATGTAAAGCGACCATCCGGATCAATGTGTTGAACAAGGGGAGCAAGATCATTTTCGTCCGCACCGTAACCGTGCAGGAGAACTAATAGCCGATCTCCAGGTCCTAGAGAGCCAACAGCGTTAACCCGAAGCAAGCTTTCTTTCGGTTCCACAGGTCTGCTCCACTTGAATTCGTCTCCACTTACGTTACGGACAATAAAGCACTTCTGCTGAGGTAGATAGATGAATAACAAATATTGGTTGCTCTCTAAGGCGCCGAAGCGGCATTACTGACTTACGATGAACTTGACATGACGGAAGTTAATGACCATTTTGACACTCCAAGAGCCTGGATCGTTGCGATCGGTGTATCGATAGCAAACGGAGTGGCTTTTGGGGTTCTCTACACCTTTGGAGCTTTCGTTACTTCAATGGGAGAAGAATTCGACACAAAACTCGGCCCAACTTCGATTGTCTTCGGACTCTCGATGTTCCTGTTCTTTGGTTTCGGTGCTATCTCGGGTCGTTGGGGAGATCGATACGGGCCACGTCCTCTCCTCATCGCCGGCGGGACTTTGTTCTGCTGCGGTCTACTAGCAACTTCTTTCGTCACCGCAATATGGCAGGGTTACATTTTCTATGGAGTCGGATGTGGGCTGGGCGGGGGAATCTTTTGCTCGCCGTTGTTCGCGACGGTCGTTACCTTTTTCGAAAAATACCGGGCTCTCGCGCAAGGCGTAGCGGTGACCGGATCAGGTCTTGGCACATTATTTCTGGTTCCATTTGCGAAGGCGATAATAGAGACCGAGGGTTGGCGCAATAGCTACCGCATATTGGCGGCGATATCGGCTACCTGCTTCGTGTTTGGACTCTTAATGATTCGCCGATCACCAGCGCAAGCACCGGGTGGGCCTAGCGGTCACGTTCGACGGGTGATGCGAACAAGAGAATTTAAAGTTATCTCGATTGCATTTGGCCTTATGTCGATGGCTTTGATGGGTTCCTTCGCATTCATTATTAAATTTGCCGAAGACGACGGCATAGCTCCAGCTCGAGCGGCCTTGTTAATGAGCGTCGTTGGAGCATCCAGCATTCTTGGCAGGCTCATCCTTACTGCTGTGGCTGGAAAACTAGGTTCGATCCGGTTGTTGCAAATTGCGTTAGTTGCGCAACCTGTGGCTTACTTCTTTTGGTTGATTAGCAACGGTAGATATGTCCTTCTAGTTATCTTTGCCGCGCTACTCGGACTCACATATGGCGGGTTTGTGGCGCTTGCCGGCGATGTCGTCGCATTTTATTTCGGGCTGATAGGCATCGGGGCCGTGACCGGGATGCTCTTTCTCTACTCAGGGTTCGGAAGTCTCGTTGGACCTCCAATCGTCGGTTTTCTAGCTGATATTTCAAGTTTGCGCATCATCCCAGTAGGGGCAGTCTTCTCAATGGCAATGTTGGGTGCGATTGTGTTGTTTACCGCTTCTACGCAGCCCGTTGATTTTGGGACAGATCAGCCCAGCAAAAAACTGGTTGGTCGATCGGGGGAGGCAAGCGCATTGAACTCGAAACGGCGCGAACCCACCGTCTTCGACCTCGAGCCTGTGTGAGTTTACGGCTCGAACTAGGATCCAAGAATGGGGACGAGAACGGAGACCAACAATTAATGGTGCTCTTACCGAATTCGTTTCTTGATAATGACGATCAACCTTGTTCGCCAGATTTCGAACGATTGGCGCTTTGGGATCAGCTCCGCTCAAACCACCTCTCCTTAAAGCCGGGCCCTATTGATCGCTCGGGCAAACGCTTCGTGCATGGATGAGCGTCTGCACGAGCATCGTCATGAGAGCTAACTTTCGGTCATATGGAAAAGCCATTATCGGACCTATTGGTTCTGGATTTAACAAGGGCTCTCGCAGGCCCAATATGCGGCAGACTTCTCAGTGACCTAGGAGCACGCGTAATAAAAATTGAACCGCCCGACGGCGACCTAACGCGCCTTTTAGTGCCTCGAGTCGATGGGATGTCGCCATATTTCACTCAGTACAACGCAGGTAAGGAATGCATCTCAATCGATTTGCATTCCGATGCCGGCCGCGAAATTTTCCTTCAACTAGTTCCGCGTGCTGACATCGTTCTTGAGAACTATCGGCCCGGCGTTATGACGCGTTTGGGAATCGACTTTGAGACCCTGCGTGAAGTCAACCCGCAGATAATAATGGGCTCGGTAAGTGGCTGGGGGCACGACAATTCTCGATCAGCTCAAGGCGCGTTTGCCTCCGCGATTCACGCTGAAGCTGGCTTGACGGAAATGGTCGCCCGGCGTCGAGGAGATGTTCCACAGAACGATCCCGTCTCTCATTCAGACACCTGCACGGGACTTCACGCACTCGGTGCTGTGCTGGCTGCCATTCACCTCCGCAGTCGGACTGGTGAAGCTCAGAGAGTTGAGGTTTCCATGGCTGAAAGCACTTTGATGGTTAACGATCTCGCAGCTATTGAAATGACGGGCGAAGATCCTACTATCGGATTTAAAGGTGGTCAGAATTGGTCGCCGGTCTTGCGAATGGCCAACGGTCGATATGTCAACATCACCACTGACATCACTACGAATGACGGTTTTCGTTACATGATCGAGGCAATGGAACGGCCCGACTTAGCGGAGGATCCCCGATTCGCCTTGATTGAGGACCGGGTTGCGAATCGGGAGGCTTTGACTGAGATTCTTGCTGAATTCGTAGCCACCTTCGAAGACGCGGCCTCAGTGGAGCTAGCTATTGGACCGGGAGCAGTTATCGCTGCGGAAGTTCGCTCAGTAACAGAGCTTGCATCAACTGAATGGGCGGAGGAGCGGGGCGCTTTCGTTGATGTTGAAACAGGTGGCGGAGGAGTGATCAGTGTTCCGCAATCGCCTTGGCGCTTCGCCGGAGCAGACGCCGGTCTCGAACCGAGTATTGGTTATCGAGGGCAACACAACCGCGAAGTGCTGAAAGAATTCCTGCATTTAAGTTCCGAGGAATTAGATGAATTGGAATCGAACGAAGTGATCAGCAGCCGGCCTCCTCGATGGGCACGGGATAAATAGTTAGCCCCTAAATGCCTTCTATTGAAGAAAAATCTGGTTCACGCTTTTCGATGAACGCAGCTACTGCCTCAGTATTTGCTGGTGCTCCCAGCAACTTCGCGTATGCGCCATTTTCTCTCTTATGCGCCGCCCACGCCTTCTCAGGCCGGCCAGGCGCCATCAACAATTCTTTTGTAGCTATGAGTGAGGGAATTGGATTAACGGCAAGTTCCTGAGACACCTCTAGTGCTTTATCCATTAAGTCCTCGGGTTCGCAAACTTTCCAAACTAGACCCATTTCGAGGCACTCCTGCGCGGAAAACCATCGACCTGACATCAAAACATAAGCGGCATTCTGCCAACCCATTCTCGTTGCAAACGTATAACTACTTCCAGCCTCAGGAGCTAAGCCCAGTTGTGGGAAAGGAGTCTTGAGGCGTGCGTCGCTAGACATAAAAACTAAGTCACAGTGAGCCAAAAATGTCATCCCGATGCCAACGCCGAGGCCGTTGACGGCTGCAACTAACGGTTTCTTGAATTCAGTTAGTTGTTTCAACATGGAAGGGAATTGGTGATCCCCTCCTTCGCTGTTCGAAAGCCCGTCTTGCATTTCTTGCAGATCCTGACCAGCGGAAAAGGCTCGCCCTTCGCCGGTGACTATTGCGACCGCTATCGAATCATTGCTTTCAGCATCGGCAAGAGCATCTCTTATCCCGCCAAAAACGGAGTTATTCATTGAGTTAAGAGCTTGAGGACGGTTAATTTTAATTACCCGTACGCGCCCGTGGTCTTGGCAAACTACTGAATCAGTCATACACGCATCATTTCACGGTTTAGTGGTCGTTTCATAGAGAAGAGTAAGTGGGATCTAGCTTTGTGTATGTCCTGCAGCGGCTGATCAGGTTGAGTTGAGGTTCTTGAAGTTTTGATCAACTAATGCTTGTCTGAAGTCGAACTTCTAATCGAATTTGGGACTACGTTGCACTATTACTTTGATTCATGGCGACAATATACGGACTTTCAATCCCGGTCTTCGAGGCCTGCGTACTGGTGGCCCGCGCTGATTTCATTCATCGTTTCCTTCATTCTTGGCGGGATTTCTGCATCTATCTGGGACATAAATTCCAACCAGGCAGGTCCGCTTGAAATAATTTATTTCCTGGCGTACCTCTGCCCCTCGATTGCATTGGGTGTGAGGCGTCTCCATGACATTGGTCGAAGCGGAAAGTGGATGTGGCTGATGCTTACTGTCGTTGGGGTTATTCCTCTGCTCTATTGGTGGGTTCAACCAAGCTCGAATGAAGCCAACGAATGGGGCCCTCCCGCAACTGCGATCTCATAGGGTTTGACCCTATGAAGCACACGGAAGAATTGTTTCGCCATGGAGGAGAGTCCTCCGACTGTGAAACTCTAAAATTCGCCTTTCGACTAAACAGGCTGCTTTGCGTTCTTCCGTTAACGAAAGCAATTGTTCCTGCGCAGACTGAAAAAATCCGATGAGCCCATCAGTCGCTGAACTGTACTCAGGTGACGCACAGCATCCATGGCGTGAACTCGGATTCACTATCGAAGAAGATCGCTGTCGCATTGGCACAACCGAAATTGTTTTCCGTGATGGTCCACCCGGTATTCACGGATGGGCAATGCGAGACGCAGAACAGAGCACTTTTGGGCCCATAACCACAACCATCATTGAATCGCCCGTTCCACCTGCAGGCCCCGTGCACACAAATAGTGCTGTCGCTCTTCACCACCTTGTTTTAATGGTTCCGGAATTTGAACTCGGTAGACAGGCTCTAATTGCCGCTGGAGTAACAGTGGATTCAGGAAAGCCCTTCGGGCCGGAAAACCGGAAATTATTGAGAGTAGCGCCTCGGATGGGAGATTTTGAATTAGAGCTCATCGGTCCTGTGAAACAAGATCATTCAAAAAACTGGGAATTGTGGGGCTTGGTAATCGTCGTCAACGATATTGATGCAACAAAAAACTACTTGGGAGACCTAATCGGGGAAGTAAAGCCGGCGCTTCAACCTCACCGACGGATAGCGACTGTGAACAAATCAGCTGGTATCGGCACAGCGGTAGCATTTCTTGGCCGCGAGGAGACTCTCTGAAGATTTGTCTCTTGTTGACTCCTGCTGTTTAGTTTTTCCATAAAACGTTGCACTAGATTGCTCGACATCCGATAAATGAAAGATGTGGTGGCAATGAAAATTTTTCAGCGAATGATCCAGTTAAAACCAGAGTGTGTTTTCGACGGCCTAGGTAAAACAGCTGAGATTGTGGGGCATTTGAACTCAAACACCGACCTAACTTGGTACGGATGGCAGGGCATGATGGGAATGCCTTTAGGCACCGTGGCTGTCAGTACTAGAGTTGATAATTGGTCGTCTTTTGTTGAGGTTCAGACGGAGATATTGGCGGACCAGGCGTATCTTGAGATGGTCGGCTCAACTGCCGGCATGATGGCGTCGCCTGCGCAGGACAACATAATGACCCCAATTGCGGGCTCCGCAAATATGCCAGCTGAACCGATGGACTTTCTCTTTAGCAACGTAGCTAAGGCGGCGTATAGCAATATTCCGCAAGCAATGGATTGGTCTCAACGCTTCTGCGATATGGCAAACGGACTGGCAGGTACACCCACAGCGGGTTTGATGACCAGTCTCGGAGAAGGCGGTGCCACTTTCGCCCTTCTCATGTACTACGAATCGATTGCCCAATATGAAGAGCGCCAGCCGCCCGAGGTATTTGCTATTGAAGCCCTTAATTCGCTCCAGACTGAGTCGGAGTCGCTATTTGAGGCATCAAGCAATTTGCAGACGATGGCACGCCGAATCGCATAGTAATTAGTGTGGCCGAGATCCTCATCCCCGTTTCGTGCTGAACTAGTGGGATGAGGATCTCTGTTGCTTTTCCACCCATT
This sequence comes from Candidatus Neomicrothrix sp. UBA7388, assembly GCA_002470695.1. Lineage (GTDB taxonomy): Bacteria > Actinomycetota > Acidimicrobiia > Acidimicrobiales > Poriferisodalaceae > UBA7388. Next base: position 16,655 of record DKNM01000106.1, on the reverse strand, counting down.
CCCGAAACTCCTACCCATATTGAGCTTGCTGAACAACTTGGTTACGAAACGGCTTGGGTGTATGACACGCCAGCCCTTCAGTTAGACGTATGGATGATTCTGGCGTTGGCGGCGAAACGCACCCATCGAATCAAGCTCGGTCCAGGAGTTCTGATCCCGTCTCTGCGTCACCCAATGGTGACTGCGTCTGCCATAGCTACTCTTGTCGATTTAGTGGGTGAGGAGCGTGTGATCATCGGCGCTGGAACCGGGTTTACCGGTCGACGTGCAATGGGTCAAAAACCTCTCAAATGGGCCGAATTCCCAGAAATGATCGAACAAGTACGAGCGCTATTGAGAGGCGAGACGATCATTGTTGATGGCAAGTCGGCTGCAATGCTGCACTGGGATAGCCAGGCGCCAGATCGACCGATTGAAGTGCCGTGGATCTTAGGTGTTAATGGCCCTAGAGGATTGGATACTGCAGCCGGAATAGGGTGTGGTGTTTTCACTTCGCGACCTCGTCCCGATGCCAATTATGAAAAACTTGATGACGTCATCTTGTTGACAAGCGGAGCGGTTATGAGTGGAGATGAAACAGTCGACTCTCCGCGAGTGATCGAAACAGCGGGACCATGGGTGAGCGTTGCGTACCACGCGTTCTTAGAACAAAATGATCAACGGTTAGAAACATTGCCCAACGCCCAACAGTTCAGAGAGCTCGTAGAAAAAGTCCCTGAAGGTGAACGTCACCTTCATGTCCATTCAGGCCACTTGACGCATCTCAACGACATAGACCGGGAAGTCGTTGTTGGTGACTCGATGTTTCTTTCACCGTTCACTCTGCCCGAAGCCGAGGTCAAAGACCGCATAGATGAACTTGAGTCACACGGTATAACAGAGATTGCCTATCAACCGATGGGCGACATAGAACGAGAAATGGAAATGTTCGCGAAAGCTGCCGGTCTTAGCTGAACAGCGAAAACTCAATCGCTGATCAGCGGTTGGATTGTTTACCTGTCCGATTATTTCTTCGACTGGAGGCGTATGAGGAGTGGTTCTTTTGCCGTTTCAATGATGTCGGCGGCGTGTTTCCAGACATCGAACTCGATGAGGTCTTTGGAGGTAGCAGCCACTGAACCTGGTTAGCTTCTCACTGTCTCTCTTTTGGCTGTCCGAGTAGTTCCTCGAAACGAGGCAGCGACCTAGCCGAGAATTTTTGCCGGTGAATTTAAGGCTGGGTGTGTTAGCTGCGGGCAGCTTTGACTGTGTCAGCGATGGCGTCGGGGTCTGGCGGCGCGCCATAAAACATCATTGTTGACCGGTCCGCGAACTGGTTGCGGTCTTTCAGTTTCGCGCCAACCTCCGCTGGAGTGCCCGACACGCAGAGAAGATCAACGAGATCATCATCGATCCTGGTTGTCATTTTCTTCCAGTCGCCTTGCTTTGAGAGCTGATTCAGTTCGGGTTGGAGGTTCTCGTAACCGTGAAAATCGAGAACACCCGCATAAGCAGGAGTTGAACCATAAAACGCCAGTTGAGCTGCCGCTTTGCTGCGCGCATCTTCCACTTCTGCATCGTCCCGACCCATAGCAACAATCGTGAGACACGCCACCGTGACATCTTTCGCTTCTCGACCCGCTGACTCTGCGGCGGTTCGCAACACGGGAAGCGTTTCTGCTTCCATATGGTCAGGTGTGTGGAACGGATGAACAAAGAATCCATCAGCTGATTCGCCGATTATCTCAACCATCTTTGGCCCAACGCCAGCCACATAAATCTGGGGCCGATCTACCTCAAGTGGACCTGGGCTAAAGAATGGAGTCATCAGTGTGTGGGTATAAAACTCGCCCCGGAAGTCCAGCTTCTCGCCTGTCTGAAAGTTGTCCCAAATAGCGTGCAGCGCAGCAATATATTCCTTCATTCTCGCGGCGGGCTGCGACCAGTTCTCGCTGTACCGCTTCGTGATATGTGGCTTTATCTGAGTTCCCAATCCCAAGATAAAGCGGCCGTTTGATAGGCGCTGCAAATCCCACGCCGTGACTGCGCAGGTCATGGGGTTTCTAGCAAACGCGACTGCTATTGCGGTGCCAAGTTGAATGCTGTCTGTTTGGTGAGCAGCGAGCGCCAGCGGAAGAAAAGGGTCGTGAGAGGCCTCAAAAGTCCAGGCAGCGTCCAAGCCCATTTGCTCAAACGCCATGGCCTCAGAGGCACACCCGTCAGGCGAAGAAGCCGTGGTAGCGCCGTCGATTACGAAGTTAGTCATTGCTGTTCCTATCGATCAGTCGCCATACCAAGTGACGCCGCCCTCTCCGTTTTGGCGAGTCAATTCGGCTTGCGCCATCGTGAGTTTGGCTAGCTGATTCATATGGACTTCATCTGGGCCGTCGGCGATTCGCATCAGACGACCAATGACGTACATTTCGGCGATCGGAGTGTCGCCGCTAATTCCTTTGCCGCCGAATATCTGCATAGCGCGCTCCGCCACGTCGTGGGCAAGTTTCGGCCCTACGATTTTCACCATCGAAATATAATCCCGTGCTCCCTTGGCGCCTGATTTGTCCATCTCGGCAGCCGCCTTTAAAACAAGGAGCCGCGCTTGCTCGATTGCGCACCGCGCTCGCGCTATATCTTGCCGCACGGAGGAGAAATCCCTCAGCTTGGTGCCAAACGCTTCTCGCTGTTCAGCTCGTACGCACATTAGATCAAGCATTCTTTGTGCCATCCCGACGTTGGTCATTGCGTACTGGAAACGTCCTGGTCCGAGACGCCCTTGAGCAATTTCGAAACCGCGTCCCTCGCCCAAAATAATGTTGTCGACGGGTACGCGAACGTCGTGATATGCGAGTTCACCGTGACCTGCTGGTGAGTGAAAATTTCCAAATACTGATAGCGGTCGAACTATCTCTAAGCCCGGGGTGTCTTTCGGAACAATTACCATCGAGTGACGCTGGTGACGCGGGTTATCTGGATTCGAGACGCCCATTGTAATTACGAACTCACAGAGTGGATGAAAAATGTTGCTGCTCCACCACTTGCGCCCATTAAGAATGTAATGATCGCCGTCGCGATCAATTTGAAGCTCCATGTTTGTTGCGTCTGAAGAGGCAACTTGTGGCTCCGTCATGCCATAGGTAGAGCGAATACGACCTTCCATCAGCGGACGCAGCCACTGGTCTTGTTGCTCCGCCGTTCCGTATTTTGCTAGCACCTCCATGTTTCCTCTATCAGGCGCCGAGCAATTGAAGACTTCGAAGGACCACGGGACCCGGCCCATAACCTCAGCTAGTGGGGCAAACTCTAGATTGGTGAATCCCGGACTCCACTCTGCGTACTCTGCTGGAAGAAACCAATTCCAGATGCCCGCTTCTTGCGCTTTTGCTTTTAGGTCCTCAACTATTGGTGGTTGCTTCCACATGTTCTCGGAATTTTCAATGAAAGCGTGGTGTTCAGCCTCTGCGGGATAAACGTGTGCCTCCATAAATGTCTCAAGTCGTTCTTTGTGCTCGAGCGTCTTTTCGTTGTAATCGAAATCCACTTTTTGATTCCCCTTCAGAAGAGAGCGTTAACAGAAATATTTCCACAAGAACGGGACACCATGCTCTGCGAATGGAATGAGAATCTCGATCGGCTATGGTGTTGCGAGTTACGCAGATCTGAGGAGCTGACGTGGAAGACGAAAATTCGCTGGTACCGGCAATGATCGCTGTGTTCCTTGGGCTTGGAGGCGCGCTCGCAGGCGTCGCTATCGTTCTAATAACCACGCTCGCATTGCTCTGAAATTCGATAGAGAGCGAGCCCTTTCTAAAATTTCATCTCGGGCATGTCTGTATTGACATCGCCTGACCAACTAGGGCTTCGCTTCTCAATAAAGTGCATGACTCCTTCGGCGGCATCTGGCTGGCTTCCAAGCCATGGAATCAAGCGCAACTCTTGTTGAAAGGTGTCATCGATTTCGGGTCGCAAATTTTCCCACATCATTCTTTTGGTTACGGCAACTGATACTGGCGCAGTGTTCATAGCCACGTCCCGCGCCCAGTCCAGTGCTACATCAAGAACATCTGATGATGGAACAGCACGCGCTGCAAGACCAATTTCTGCTGCTTCGACGCCGGAAAAGAAGCGGCCCGACATTAATAGGTCACTTGCTACTTGGAGTCCCACCATCCGACTTAGGAGCTTTGTCGAACCTAGTTCAGGCGCGATACCTCTCCGAACGAACGCGAATTGCAATTTCGAGTCCTCTGCGACGAACCGGATGTCGCAAGTCAGGGGGAATGTCAGTCCTACGCCGACAGCGTGTCCGTTGATCGCCGCAACAACCGGTTTGGTTAAATCCCACGGCATCGTTTGGGGCGTTCCTTGTTCATGCGGATTCGCATTTGGGCGATCGACGAAGGTATCTTCGCCCTCCGAGAGGTCTTGGCCGGCGCAGAACGCCCGACCGGCCCCCGTGATTACCACCGCTCGTACTTGACTATCCGTTTGCGCAGTCGCTAGCGCTGTGCCCAGTTCTGCTGCCATTTGAGTGTTCCACGCATTCAGGCGCTCCGGTCGGTTCAACGTGATTAGCGCAACGCCTTGATCCACTTCGCACAAGATTGATTCATAAGTCATAGGGGCACAGTAGCTGTGCGAAGCTTATTCGCGACGAGAGAAGAGGTTGCGATGACTTTGGCAGACAGGAACTTCGAGGTACTAGAGACAAACGGAGTGAGGTTGCGCTGCGTTATTGAAGGCGATGGACCGCTCATCATACTCATGCACGGTTGGCCTCAATGCTGGTACCTGTGGCGCCATCAAATTGACCCGTTAATCGCCCAAGGGTGGAGGGTGTGCGTGCCCGATCAACGCGGCTACGGGTTTAGTGAGTCTCCGCCGGATATCGAAAATTACGGCGTGCGGGACTTGGCTGCCGACATCGACGGTCTTGCCACTGCACTTGGTTACGACGAATACGCTCTTATGATCCACGATTGGGGTGCTCTGGTCGGATGGAATGTCGCACTTCTGTACCCAGACCGAGTGCGTGCCGTAGTGGGAATGTCTGTTCCCTATGGTCGAAATCTCGATCCTGCTTGGTGCACCCAACAATTTTGGGGTGATCACTTTTTCTACTGGGCTTACTTTTGTGAAAACGTAGGTGAAGCGGAAGCTCATCTAGAAGAGGACGTCCGTAAGTCGCTGTTCACTATCCACGTTGCGGCTTCAGGAGATGCAGGTGATCCCGTTGATCAACAAGGTAAAAAGCGAATGCTCGATGCGGCCCCGAAACCTCCTGATGCATTGCCGCATTGGATGACTGAAGAAGATCTCGATTACTACGTAAGTGCTTACAACGAGTCAGGATTTCGCGGCGGACTGAATTGGTATAGAAATATTCCGCGCTTTCTCAGCGACACGATTGAGTTAAAGGGTAAAAAGATTGCTCAGCCGGCCATCTTTATTACAGGATCTAAAGATCCTGTTCGAAAGATGACAGGCGGGCGGGTTGGAGAAGAACACTTCGATGATTTACGGTCAGTGAATGTTATTGAGGGACCGGGGCACTGGGTGCAGCTTGAAGCAACAGCCGAAACGAATCGTCTGATTTTAGAATTTTTGAAGGACTTCGTTTAAAACTCATGCGGGTTGGATAGCGCCTTTACGCAGATGCTGTAAGACTTCGGCTTATGAGTGAACCAATCATGACCCATTCCGAGTCAATTGAAATCAATGCCACCCCTGCCCATGTTTGGGCCATGGTTACCGCGATGGAACGTTATGGCGAGTGGAGTTCGGAAAATACGGGCGGCTACTGGAGAAAAAATGAGGATGGCATTCCTGGTACCGGTCAAGTCGGTGATGAGTTTGTGGGCATCAATCGCATTGGCGAGGATGAGTGGAAGGCGCTCGTCGAGATAATCGAACGTCAAGAAAACACCACCTTTGCGTTCGTAACAGGTGGCACAGCGATGAATCTCGCCCACTGGCGTTATGACCTAGAGGAAACTAATTCTGGAACCCTTTTGACCGAATCATGGGCTTTGATGAATTTGTCGCCCTTGATGATTGAGCACGGAGATGACGAAGTGCAATTCCGGGCGGCCAATGCCAAGGAAAGTATCTCCGCAACACTCCAAGCTATGAAGGCGGCAGCGGAAAAATAATTCGGTGAATAGGCGGGCCGTTGTCGTTGTTGCTTGTATGGGTGGGCTGCTTGGTGGTCTAGACACGTCGGTAAACATCGCCTTTCCAGACATAACGGCATCTTTCGATATTGATGTGGCTCAAATCCAGTGGGTGGTAGTTAGCTTCGTGCTGACCTATTCGGTGCTGCTGCTTCCGGCTGGAAGACTCGGCGATCGCTACGGTCATGGCCGCGTCATGCTGATAGGTACGGTTACTCAAATTTTCGCGTTTGTAGCGTGTGCTGCTTCGCCTAGTTTCGGGCTCTTTCTAATTTCGCGTGTTCTTCAGGGTGTCGCAATGGCTTTGATATTGGGAACGAGCCCTGCGTTGGTAACGCTCTCGGTATCCCATGAAAAGCAACCAAGAGCACTTGGCCTTTATGCGATGTTCAGTGCAACGGGACTTGCAATGGGAGCTCCGATAGGAGGGCTCCTCCTTCTGAAATGGGGCTGGCCTTCGGTATATCTCTTCAGAGTTCCTTACTCAGTGCTTTTGCTATTTGCCGCTTTATCTTGTGGTCTTGCTCGTCGGCCAAAAGAGCAGAATGAGCAGCCTTTAGATCTCGCGGGAGCGCTGACTCTCGCTTTGGGACTTGGTTTGACCCTTTTTGTTGCTAGTCGGGGGCTGGACTGGGGGTGGTTCGCTCCAGTCACTATCGCTCTAATAGCGACTGCAGCCATCGTTTTATTTGTATTTGTCATCATTGAGAGAAAAGCCGACCAGCCACTAATAGATATCGCATTATTTCGAATAGCGGGATTCGCGCGAGCGAACGTTTTGAATGCCCTAGCCAATGCCTCGATGTTTAGTATTTGGTTTTTAGGCCCCTATCTACTGGTCGATGTCAGGGGCCAAGATTCAATCGAAGGCGGCCTACTCCTAGGAATAACTCCTACCTTCACTGCGCTTGCAGCGTGGCTTGCCGGAAAATATGTAACCAAGTTTGGATTGTTGGGATTAAGCCGCTTTGGGCTTTTCTCGCAGGGCTTAGGACTTCTACTTTTCAGTCGGGCTGGCGCCGAGACCTCAACGCTCTTCCTTGTTGTTGCGCTAGCTATTGTTGGAATCGGTTTGGGTAGCTTCCAAGTCCCGAACATGAGCTTTGTTATGGGGAGTATTCCTCGATCTCAACAGGGTGTTGCTGGAGGCATGACTCAGATGACTAGAACAGCTGGACTTGTGGCGGGACTTGCTATCTGGAATACAGCCTTTGTGGGTCTTCGAAAACGAAGATCAGATGCATTGGGTATAGAAGAGCTAACAGCCCCAGAAGTCTTTGTTCCTACCTTTGCCGAGGTCGTCGGCTTATCTGGCCTGCTTGCAATGATTGGGTTGACGTTGACCATGGGAACAACGTTTGACAATAAGCTTAAGCTTCCCGTCGAGAGGTGAAGCCATTTACGCCTATTAGGTCGCGAATCTCGGCGGAGGGTTCTATCGTTCCGGCGTCTAAGGGAGTCCCAGTTCCGTCCGCGATCCTGGTCATCATGTGAAAATTTGCTGACACGGCTACAGCATCAACCAGAACATCTGCACCGGCAATTCGTATTACTTCATCCTTGACTGCGGCAAGCTCATCTTTATCTCGGTTAAAAATTGCTTCAGATAGCCGTGAGAGTAGCGCTCCATGCCTTACTCCTCCGTCGCCAGAGTCCGAGTTGTCGACTGCTTCGAAACTGACCTCAGAATCTTGATTTCTTCCGCTCAGACCGAGCAGAAAAGCGTGGCTAGTCGTTCAGTAAAAACACTCGTTAAGTTTTGATGTTCTCGCTGCGATGACCTCGACCTGCATGCGACTGAGAGAATTTTGATCGGAAGAAAGGTCTGAAAGAAGATCCCCTAAACGAACATACTGAGCTGAAGAAAGCAGACTCAAAGACTCGTTCTCAAAGGGCACAGCGCTCAAGGCTTTGAGTACGTTGGGTCCCTTAATTTCTGCCGTTGGGACCCAATGAGAGGTTATGGCGGTGGGAACCGCCCCATGCTTTGGCGGTTCTGTTGGGGAAGGGTCCGGTAAGCTAATTCGACTCAAATCTAGGGCATCTGCGAATCTGTCGACGGCGTTAGCTTGGGCGACTACCGCAACGAGCTCAACATAGGCCTCGGGATGCAATCCGCCTCCAATGATTGCTGCGTGCCATTCAGCTGTGATTGTCCCTGGATGATTTGTGAGGCGCCAGATCGCGTCTATCGCTGGATCCGGCAAAATATGGCCCGTTGAGATCATTCCTTCTATTTGACTTGGCGCGTCCCATGGCGCCAGCCGCGGCGAATCTAAGGCTGTGCGAACCTCTGCCACTATTGCTAGACGCTCTGCACCTGACCACCAGGTGCCAGTCGCAGCCCAACGGTGCGTCAGTTGAGCGTGAGCTTCGTCGAGATCAGATCGAAGAGGTAACTCGGTTACGTAAGTAGGCATGACTTGTATCTTGGCATTTAATCCAACGATTCATCAAAGATTTGTTTGGCTTGGTCTGTCAAAGCGCCGCCCAGTAGCCTACGATCCAGTACATCTCTAAAAGCACGAAGGAGTACAGATGGCGACACCTCAAAGAGCCATTTTTAATGGGATGGGTCAGAATCAGTGGTACGTGCATTTGAGCCGCACTGAGGGTGCGGACTTGAATGTGATCAAATCAGCACTGAATGACCTTCGGGCCGCATGCGCAGCTGACGAAATCAACCTCACTCTTGGATTTGGCCCTGGCCTCTTGCCAGAGCTAACTGACGATGTGCCTGAAGATTTTCAGGCTTATCAAACCGTTGAGTCTGACGATGGATCAGGACGTCAAGCTAAAGGAACCCAAGAAGAGCTTCTTCTTTGGTTGAATCATGACGACAAAGACAAGGTTTGGAAAGCGCAGTACGAAGCGCGTTCGGCTCTCGAAGGTCACATGGCCGTAGCTCGCGAAACTCCTACCTTCATCTATGGAGACTCATGGGATATGACGGGCTTCAAAGACGGTACCGGTAACCCCGCTGATGAAGATCAGCCTGCGGTTGCCGTTGTTGCCGAGGGTGATCCTGGCGCTGGTGGCAGTCATATCATCGCTCAGCGATGGGTTCACGACCTCGATTCCTGGAATGCGCTGTCGGTTGATCAGCAAGAAAAGAATTTTGGCCGTAAAAAGCTCCCAGAAACCGACAAGACAGATGGACAAGAGGCTTACAGCCATCTGAGCCACGTGGAGCTTCGCGAAGATGGAAATCATGGAAATGAAAGTTCATCGAAGCGGAATGAGATCGCACGTCGCTCAACTCCGTATGCCTTTCACGATGGCACCGTTGGCCTCTACTTCATGGCCTTTTGTAAGGATCAGGCCCCTTTGAGGGAGCGCCTTCGTTTGATGTACGGCCTCGACGATGCGAATGGCGTCCGGGATGCCATCACGGATTATTCGAACCCTGCGTCGGGATCCTTTTACTTCGCTCCAAGCGAAGAGACCTTGGATGCAATAACTGGTTGAGTTGACTTCAGTTATTAGTTAAGCAAGTGACGGTCGGTTCTATGCCGGCCGTCACTGCTTTTTGGAAAGAATAGCTAGCTATCGGAAGTAGCTCTGCAACCAGGCATTGGCACGTTTTCGCTCAAGTTCGGGATCCCAAAGAAAAGTCTGCCAATTATGAGGGTTTTTAACTCTTTGGCTTATTTGTTGAAGCCTATAAGTTTCTTTTTTTCTCATAAGCCGCTCTCCTTAACTTTGTTTGGTCATCGAGTTAAAAGATTACGCTCGACACTTTTCTATTAGATATCCGAATTGTGAAGTCTGGGTTTCGAGCGCCAAATGCTAAAGGTTGTGCAGAGGAGCGCCTTTTGTTCAAAGGTCCTAGGCGAAAAGCAATTTTGGGAGTTCGGCGGTAATGACTAGTCAGCTATTTCCCATTGAACCAAAGTGAAATTTGGATCACCTTGACGATCTTCAAATACTGCTGATACCGGTGCACCAATCTCAATGGTCTGCATTGGATCGCCGAGTAGATTGCCGACCATGCGAATTCCGCTGGCGTGAGGCAATTCGATTAGGACGATGATGTAGGGGCCGCGGTCTGAGAGTGCGCTGTGCACTGGGTGGTGGGGGCGTTGCCAGCTATAAATTTCACCAACTGGCTCAATCGTGACCCAGCTAACGGCCAGGGAGTTACACGAGTGGCACATCCATTCAGGGCCCCATTGGTGAGTGCCACAGTCGTCGCATTGCTGCACTTTGAGCTCATGATCTTTAGTCCCTTCCCAAAATGGAGCATCGAGCCCGTCATTTGCTGCAACTGGTTGTCTTAATCCGGGTAGATGGGCTTCGTCAGTTGATCGACTCATCCGAGTGCCTCCTCGGTGCCGTAAAGGGCTGTGGACGCGACAGGCACCATCGGACCTGCATTGGCGAGCGCGACTTTGGCACCTGGAACTTGATTGGGTGATTCTCCGCGAAGTTGCCGAACGGCCTCGATTTGGAGGCCTAAGCCATGCATATAGCACTCAGCTAGGTTTCCGCCGCTTGTATTGAGAGGCAAACTTCCTCCGTCGGCACGCAAGTTGTCAAATGTAAGGACCTCATCAGCATTTTCATATGTGCATAACCCGTGCTCAATGAGACTCATAACCACTCCACCGGTGAAGTTTTCGTAGCTTTGCACTACGTCGATGTCGCTCGGTGTCACCCCTGCTTGCTGGTACAGGTGTTTAACTGCGGGCTTAAAGCTTGAGGTCACGTAGTCGGTCATGTTTTCTGCGGTAGCGCCTGAGCGATGACCACCACTTTGTTGGGCTCCTAAAATAACTACGGGATTCTTAGCGAGGTCGCGTGCTCGATCGGTCCGAGTAACAATGATTGCTGCGGCACCGTCATTCTCGAGGCAGCAATCGAAGAGTCGATATGGTTCGGTAATCCAACGCGAAGCGTCGTAGGTCTCCTCGTCCAAAGTGCGGCCTTGCATCACCGCTCTTGGGTTGTTTTGAGCGTGGTGATAGCAGGCCATAGCAATCGCCCGCATTGCACTTCTTCCAACTCCATATTCGTGCATGAATCTCGTGGTCCTCATCGCATACATCTGGGCGGCGCTCATCATTCCGTATGGCAATGTGTACGCAGCTGGTCCGCTTATGGGTCGAGATCCGCCGCTGCGCCCGAAGCGTCCGAACTGCCCCTGAGCTAGTCCCCGATAAGCAACAACTGCGTTAGCAGACCCCGAAACTATCGCGGCAGCTGCGTTTTGGACCGCTCCTGCCGCTCCGCCTCCGCCGCTGGTCCATTGCATATTTGAGTACCTAAGCTCAGGAATACCGAGCGCGTTAGCAATTCGAGGGGGATCATTTCGGTCATTAGAATATGAGCAGAATCCGTCGATTTCTTTTGGATCTAGTCCTGCGTCTTCGCATGCCGCAAGGATCGCTTTAAGAACCAACACGAATTCTGGATCTGGGGATTGCCCGTGTTTGAAGTACGTCGTTTCTCCGACACCTACGACGGCAACTTTCCCTTTGAGAGTGTATTCGTCTGTCATCGCTAACTGACCGTAGTTCCCTGAAGCGCTATCTCGCTGAGGTTGATGTCATCAATTCTGCACGGGAGCCAGTCGCGCATAACTGTTGTTCCAAGTGATTCGTAAAAGTCGATAGCGGGTTGATTCCAATCCAGAACTGACCACTCAAGTCGTGGACAATCGCGTTCCACGGCAATTTTGGCCAACGTAGCGAGTAGTAATTTACCGATGCCTTGACCGCGATGTTGTTCCGGAACGAATAGATCTTCAAGATAAATCCCTTGCTTGCCTCGCCAGGTCGAATAGTTGTGAAAAAAAAGAGCGAAGCCTTGTGGCCCGTCTTTGCTTTCCGCAATAAGGCATTCAAATGGTGCGGGCGTCGAATCTAACTGTTTCCGAATTGTGGAAATGGTTGTTTCAACTGCGTCTGGTTCGCGTTCGTATTCCGCAAGTGCATTAATAAAGTCAAAAATTGTTTCCGCATCAGTCGATTCTGCAAAGCGAATACTTACTTTTGTCATAGCTGTGGCCTCACCCATGGGATGTGAATTTCGGACAAAGTTTAAGGATCTTCATTAAACGAATGCTGGCTGGCTGCTCAGCGACTAGAAACTTAAACGATGAGTGACGATCAACTTGCCCAATACAGGCAGAGCATCGACAACATAGACGCTGCGCTGATTCATATGCTCGCAGAACGATTTCGAATTACTCAGGCTGTCGGGCACTACAAAGCGCAGGCGGGAATGCCCGCTGCCGACCCTGGCCGCGAGGCGCAACAAGTTAAACGCCTTCGTAACCTGGCGGAGGAAGCTGGCTTAGACCCTGAATTTTCGGAGAAGTTTCTGCGATTCATCATCGATGAGGTGATTCACCACCATGAACGTATCGCCGAAGAGCCCAGCTAGATAAGCCGGTAATTGGCGAGTTCCTCGTTACCTCGCTTCAAGAACCTCACTAAGCGTGTCGAAGATGGTCCCGATCTCAGAATCGCTGATAATTAGCGGCGGGCAGAAAGCAAGAGCTTGGCCTATGCCCCGACAAACAACGCCTTTGTCGATCATGTTGTTTCTTGCGGCTATTGAATCCTCACCAATTTCACAGGCCCATATACCGCCAATACCTCGGTAGCTTTCGATAGTGCCGTCCCCGAGTAGAGCAGCGAATCCGGATTCCATTTTTTGTCCGATATGTCTGGATCGAGCAACGAGAGCTTCATTCTCTATTACTTCGAGATTGGCGATTGCTGCGGCCGAAGCTGTGGGATGTCCAGAGTATGTATACCCATGCATCAGTTTTACGGTCTCGTCATCAGTGAGCTCATTTGCCAACTCTTCGGAGAGTATGACACCCGATAACGGTACGTAGCCAGATGTAACTCCCTTGGCGAAGGTCAACATGTCGGGCGTAACGTCAAAGGTTTGGCTTGCGAACCACTGTCCGGTTCTGCCAAAACCGCAGATCACTTCGTCGAATATCAGTAGGGAGCCATGCTGGTCGCACAGCCTCCGTAACCCGGCAAGGTAGCCGTCAGGGGGCATGATGACGCCGCCCGCTCCCTGGACAGGTTCGCAAATAACTCCCGCGATTTGAGATCCGTGTTTCGCGAACAGAGTTGCAGCTTCCTCAATGTCGTCGTTCGGTATTTCTATGACGTGAGGTAATAAGTCACCCCAGCCGATTCGGTTTGCTTCGATTCCTTGAACACTGGTTCCACCAACGTTAACTCCGTGGTAGCCGGACGTCCGACGAATTATTATTTGTCGCTCGTGGTCTCCGCGTCGTTGATGAAATAAGCGTGCAAACTTTAATGCGCTGTCCACGGCTTCGGACCCGGAACACCCGAGAAAGACTCTTCCATGAGGGTGGGGACTGACTTTTCTGATTGCATCAGCCGCTTCACTGGCGGGGGTATTAGTGAATGGGTCGAATGTGTTGTAGGTCTGAAGTTGGTCGAGCTGGGTCTTTATTGCGTTGACAACGGTTGCGTTCGCGTGACCTATCTGACACAACCAAAGACTCGCCATTCCATCTATATATTGTTTGCCTCGATTGTCTATTAACGTGCAATCCTTAGCGCTGACAATGTTGATGTAGTCAGACTCTCCTTTACTAGGAAAGCTAAATCCATGCAGGAGTGCGTCGCTCATTGTTCCCCCTTTGTTCCTCGCATCGTGGCCCCACCTTAGAACCGAACGCGCCGACCAGTGAACTCACAACATCTTTGCAGGTCCAGCGGCTGCTGAGGGTACGCTTCGAGGATCGGCAATAACCTATGGTTAGTTGAGGTATCGCAATGTCGTTGAGTCACGGTCGTCCAATGGTGTCAATTCCTGGCCCTTCGGTCATTCCCGACCGCGTGTTGTCAGCAATGCATCGTCCTATGCCAAATATTTACGAAGGCGAACTTATTGATGTCTCATTTAGTGTTCAGGACGATCTGAAAAAAATTGCTCGTACGGAACAACCTGTGTTCATAAGTGTCTCCAATGGTCATGGCGCATGGGAGATGGCGATTAGTAACACGTTGTCCCGTGGCGACAAGGTACTTGTACTTGAGTCCGGAACATTTGCTGTTGGCTGGGGCGAAATGGCTGCGGTTTCTGGGGTCAAAGCTGAGGTACTGCCGGGCGCCGATCCTGAAGCGGTTAGCGTTGAAGGCCTTGAGGAGCGACTAAAGGCCGATATAGGGCACGAGATTTCCGCGATTATGGTTGTTCAGGTCGACACCGCGACATCTGTACGAAATGATATTCCCGCGATTCGAGCAGCAATGGACGCGGCCAATCATCCGGCTCTACTGATGGTCGACTGCATTGCTTCACTGGGATGCGAACCTTATGAGCATGATGAGTGGGGTGTCGATATAACTGTTGCTGCGACCCAGAAGGGTCTCATGGTACCGCCAGGCCTCGGATTTGTGTTTGCGAGCGAAAAAGCGCTCCACGCGCATGCCAGTGCTGATCTTCGGACTGGGTACTTTGATTGGGAACCTCGAGCTAACCCAGGTCAGCACTACCAGATTTATTGTGGAACCCCGCCTATCCAACACCTTTGGGCGATGCGCGAAGCGCTTGACATGCTCTTTGAAGAAGGCATCGATAATGTTTGGAAAAGACACGAGATACTAGCGTCCGCGGTTAGAGCAGCTGTCGAAGCATGGAGTTGCCCAAATGGGCTTTCGTTTAATATCGCTGACCCTAGGTCGAGGTCCAATTCCGTAACGACGGTCCTCACAGGAGACGTTGACGCAAGCGAGCTAAGGAGAGTCGCTGAAACTGAAGCAGGGCTGACTTTGGGAATTGGCTTAGACGAATTCGTAAGTAGAGCTTTTCGTATAGGACATATGGGGCATCTCAATCCCCCTATGGTCTTGGGAACGATAGGAACTATTGAAGCAGTATTAACTAAAATGAAGGCACCGGTTGGTGGTTCCGGCTCCGCCGCTGCAGCAGCAGTTATCTCATCGGCGTTGTAAACCGGGACGGCGACTAGCTCAAGGGTTTTTATGAAAAGAAATTACCGTCGCAGCAATTTTCGCTTTTAGATCGGCCGGCTATGCGGTTCGTCTTATGAGCGCTCAATCGTTGGAACCGATAATTCCCGGGGTGGAGCAGCTCGGCTTGTCATAACCGAACCTCTGTCGACGACGGCGACCCTCCGTTTTTGACCTGCACTCGGCTGATCAAGTTGGTGTGGAGGGGTTAACGTTTTTTTGCTTTCGGCATTCACGTCGGCAAACCTTGACGACTTATTCTCGCCCAAATTACTGACAGCACTTAGCTGGGGTGGCTTACCCGAAATAGCCAAGAAAATGAGACCAAAGAGTGCTAACACGGCCAAAGTTGTAAAGGCGGCCTGGTAGTCGGAAGTATCCCTTATGAGGCCGACCAGGAACGGTCCGCTGCCGACTCCCAAAATCATTAACAAGGACCCCAGTCCATAAATTCTTGGGTAGTCCTTGACCCCGAACGCTTCTGCTAGGAGTAACGGATGGAACATCAATAGGTTTCCCATAGCAGTGCCTAATATCACTGTCCCGATGAAAATCATAGTTCTGTTATCTGCCACGCCCAGAACAGCTATTCCCGCAGTCTGAACAACAATAAGAATTGCAGTAAGTCGGGTTACTGGGATTTTTATTGCAGCGATGCCTCCGAGAATCCTTGCAACAACGCTTGTCCCGCTTAGCACCATCAACGCTGTGCGCGCTGTTTCGATGTCTATGCGATCCTTCGTCAGTTTGAATGTGTGTTGGATAGCGCCTACTTGAGCTGCCATAACAAGGATGAATGTGACTGACAACAAAACAAAATAGCGTGACCTCACTGCAGCTTTGAAGCTCGTGCCGGCAGGTGCAGGTGGCGGCTCTCCGGATTGCAGTGGTGGGTCGCCATCGGGTCGCAAGCCCAGTGGCTCAGGTGCTGGGTAAATCAAAAATAGAACTGCAGGAAGCATCCCCACGAGAAAGAAGATCGCGAGTCTTGGCCCCCAATAAATCAACGAATCAGCGTCAATGACAGTGGCAACTAGTGGAGTAAAAACAATTCCGCCAAGCGACAGGCCGCTGGATGCGATTGAAAGTGCAACTGAGCGTTTCCGAACGAACCATCGAGTCACGATTGCAGAGCTTGGAACGAGACTTGTTAGCGCAAAGCCGATTCCGAAAATGATCATGACGCCAAACATTTGCAGTTCGTCTCGCACTTGACCTAGGAGCGCTAGGCCAATTGCGCCAATTAAAGAACCGACGGCCATTACAAGACGAGCATCGAACGCTGCGAGTAGTCCTCCGGCGTAATAACCGGCTATGCCGGAAGTGGCGAAGAAAACGCCTGTGCCAGCGCCGGCCACAGTAACGCTGAAACTTTGTTCAACGACCAGCGCATCCAAAAAGACGCCTTGCGCATAAAAACCGAGGCCTGAAGTGACGGCCATTGTCACGAATAAGCCCGCTAGGACTATCCAGCCGCGGAAAAGTCCAGGGGAGTCGCTCTTGTTCATTCCACGCCACGATGCCAGTTCCA
>DKNM01000104.1 GCA_002470695.1 Candidatus Neomicrothrix sp. UBA7388 | reverse complement strand
TCTAACTGCGCATTAGCAACTTCGACTTGGATGGTCTCCGGTGAAAGACCCCCGAGATTGCCTTGTTCGTCAGAAAAAGACCAGACAGTTCTTTGTGGCCCCTGGCCGCTGACAATTGTCTGATCAGAAAACCACTTTGAAGCGGTCCGGAGTTCTTCAACCGAACCATTGTTTTGAATGCATGAAGACAGCAAGGCAGTTGCGGTCAGGCCTCCGCCGAAAAGGCCGAGAAACTTTCTCCTCGAAATGGTTCCCGGGTTCCAGATATTGCGATCCACTCCTTGGAACGTAGCCTGAACTGTGGTCTCATCTGAAGCGGAGGGACGTTTTCGACTCTGGAGGTATTCCGATCGACCGCATGGTGAAGTTCGAATTGGATGGCAGCGAAGTTGAAGTTGTCGATGACGGCGGGAGCCTTCTAGGCGCATTGCGTGATCGATTGGGCAACCGTTCAGTGAAGGATGGATGCAGTCCGCAAGGTCAATGCGGGTGTTGCACGGTGCTAGTTGACGGTGATCCTCGAGTCGCATGTGTGACGCCGCTTCGGCGAATCTCGGGTCGTCATGTGACTACGGTCGAAGGTCTCACAGGGGCAGAACGCTCTCGATGGGTGGATGCGTTTTTGGCGCATGGTGCATCACAATGCGGTTTTTGTACTCCAGGTATTGTTTGTCGCTTGGTTGGTCATGAACGTAGGGGAGCGGATCTCTCTGATCGCCAAGTCATTGATCGAGCCCTAGCGGCTCATCTGTGCAGGTGTACCGGCTGGCAAACGATTCGAGAGGCTGCGTCCAGTCTGGGCGAAACAAAAGATCAACGAGATTTAGACGCCGCCACCAGACAAGCGACCCTCGAAACAGGTAGCCGCCAAATTGTGAGCGAAGAAGTCGTTCTCGGTCAGGCTCGATTCGCAGATGACACCGCTCCGCCAGAAGCGTCAGTAGCTGTTCGCGGAAGAGATCAAGTTTATGTAGCGCAAACATTGCATGAAGCGCGCCAACTCTCCGGGAAAGTGCAGGGTCGCCGTTCGACTCTTGGAACGGCGCACCCATTGCTATTGCCGGAGGGTGACTGGGCGTTAATGCTTCGTACATCATGGGTTGAACCTGCATATCTTGAAACTGATGCTTCTTGGTGTCGACCCGATGGTGATCCGGCAGATCCGATAGCGAATGGTGGTGCTTTTGGAGGAAAAGCGCGCACCGACGTAAACGATATTGCGAGGGATCTCGCCCAGAGCCGCCAAAACACGATCCGTTATTTGTGGTCCCGAGAAGACTCAGTCAAGTACGGAGTTAAACGGCCTCCTATTGCTGCCGGAATGCGAAGTGACGGAAGCGGCGTTATTCGTGTTGTGAAGACTGAGGGAATTAATTCATTAATTCGCTCCGTGTTGCCGGACTGCGAAATCGAAGAAGTGGAAGTTCAAGGACCGCCTACTTCGTCAATGGTCAGAGGGTCAGGTTGGGTTGAGGCAGAAATGTTGAAAGCTGGACTTAGGGGTCAAACCGATTGGATTACATCTCCTACCGGTGCATCAGCTAGAGCGGCAATTGGCGATGGGCGAATCAGAATTGAAATTAACGCCGGTACTCCCATTGACTGGGTGATGTTTCGGAGCTACTGCATTGGTGCTGCTCATATGGCGTATAGCTGGGTTACCTCTGAGAGCTTAAGTGTTGACGAAGATGGAGAAGTTCACGACCTTACGATCAGGTCGTTTGGCATTCTCAATTCGGCGAATAGTCCGGAAGTAGAAGTCATTTCGGTTGGAGATGGGCCTGCGATTGCTGCTGGCGACGCAGTATTTGCTGCGGTGGCGGCTTCAGCATGGTTGAATCGGGGCTGCCCGGTTGAATTGCCTGCTGGCTAAAACCGGGTCGCGTTTTACAAAAATATTGGAGGTTCCACGTGTCAAAACCCGTTGCCCATTACTCGGCTTCATACCAAGCTGGTGACTTACTGTTCGTATCAGGCCAGGTTGGCATTTCAGGAGGCTCGCTGACGGACGGCGTGGAAAATCAAACTGCTCAAGCTCTCGAGAATGTTCAAGGTGTTCTCGCCGAAAGCGGTTTACTCTTAGAAAATGTTGTGAAGTGCACTGTCTTTATGACCGATATTGACAACTTCTCAACAATTAACGGGATTTACGCCGACGCTTTTGGAGATCACCGACCGTCGCGATCCGCTATTGCAGTAAAGGCACTTCCACTCGGAGCACTCGTGGAAATTGAGGCGATTGCTCAGATACCAAGCTGACTCAGGTCGAAATTTCGACCGAAGTAAGCCCGTTGATTGAAAGCTCAAATTCTTAGCTAATTCTCCTCACAGTTCGTTCCGTGCGCTGATAGTAGCTACCATCTGAAATATGGTCGGAGGAATAGCTATAGCCGTCATTCTGCTTTTAAGTCCGTTCTTGATCTCGATGAGCCTTGTTGCTGTGGCGGCCTTGCTTGGGAACTCTCTAAAAGATGATGCGGAGAGCAGGCACGAGGGAAGCAGCCTGATCGAAACTAACTATTAGAAGTAACTCTGGGGCGAACTATCAGCGTCGCCGGCTCTCACCGAATCGATATCCAACACTTCGTACGGTCTGAATCAAACCGGCGTACTCTTCGCCCAGCTTTGCTCTCAGTCGCCTCACATGAACGTCGACTGTCCGAGCGCCTCCGTAGTACTCGTAACCCCAAACTCTGCTGAGGAGCACCTCTCGGGTGAAAACCCTTCCGGGTGTGGCGGAAAGAAAGCGAAGTAATTCATACTCCATAAAGGTGAGATCTACAGGCGTGCCATCCACTGAAGCTTCATAGGTTTCCAGGTCCAGAACTAGCGGCCCGTACTCAATTTTCTCGCTCTCAGGGCGAATTTCGGATGACGCCAACATGTGTTTGATCCGAGCTTCTAACTCCCTTGGGTGAAAGGGATCTAAGCAGAAGTCATCGAAAAGATCATCGCGTAATTCGAGCTCCTGAAGCTCGTTGCCTCTGATGATCAAAAGAAGAGGAGAAACTGGGATATCTCGTTTCCGGAAAGCCCGAAGTATTCCCCAACCAGTTTCGCTGTCATCACCTATTTGGACTATGGCTCCGCCCCAGCCGTCTTCAGGTTCTAGACGGTCTACATCGCCTGCTTCAGCGATGCCTTTCCATACGAAACCGCTCAGATCCAGAAGTTGAGCTAATTCCGGAGAGGGGTCGGCGGGGAATATTGCTAAGACAGTCATCACAGGCTTGTGTAATAGCGGTCAAGTTCGAATGGAGTTACTTGAGCCTTGTACTCATTCCATTCTCTGCGTTTATTTCTTAGAAACCAACTGAATAAATGGTCGCCCAAAGTGTCAGCAACCAAGTCGCTCTTTTCCATTTCGTCTAAAGCTTCATCTAAAGACTGCGGAAGTTGGGCTTGGTCAATAAGGCCGCCGTGCTCTGTGAAGCCTGTCATTGATGGCGGCGCCTCAAGAGGTAATTCGTAGCCTTGTTCGATGCCTTTCATTCCAGCTGCCAAAATCACAGCGAAGGTTAGGTAAGGATTACACGCGGGATCGGGAGCTCTGTATTCGATTCTGGTGGTGTCATCTACACCGGCCTCGCGTGCCGCAGGGACTCTTATTAACGCGGCGCGGTTGGCGCGCGCCCAAGACACATTGACCGGCGCTTCATACCCCGTCACTAAACGTTTATAACTGTTGACGAGCTGATTAGTGACCGCCGTGATTTCCCTAGCATGGTGCAGCAGGCCGGCGATGAAGCCCTTTGCGACGTCAGAAAGACCATCAGGACTTTCGGGATCATGAAACGCGTTCGAGCCGTCTTTGAAAAGAGATAAGTGTGTGTGCATGCCCGAACCTTGAACTCCGGATAAGGGCTTTGGCATAAAGGTGGCGTGAACCCCATGTTCGAGGGCTATCTCCCGGACAATCAGCCGAAACGTCATCACGTTGTCAGCCATTGTTAAGGCGTCTGTGTATCTCAGGTCTATCTCGTATTGGCTCGGCGCATCTTCATGAAACGAATATTCAACAGGAATCCCCATTGCCTCCAAAGTGGTCAATGTCTTCCGGCGAATATTGCTAACGACGTCCGACGTGGTGAGGTCAAAGTAGCTACTGCGATCAAGGGGCACTGGGTCACCGTTGCGGTCGGCCTCAAAGAGAAAATATTCAAGTTCTGGAGCGGTAAAGAAAGTGAAGCCTTGCGCCCGAGCTTTATCCATGGAGCGGCGGAGTACCTGGCGTGAGTCACCCGGAAATGGACTGCCGTCGGCTCGCTCAATATCGCAAAACATCCGGGCCGCGTTTTCGTCACTTCCACCCCACCGTGTGAGTTCGAATGTCGCGGCGTCAGGTCGAGCGACCATATCCTCTTCCCGAATTCGACTAAAACCATCGATAGAAGACCCATCGAAGATCATGCCATTCTCGAAAGCCGTCTCAAGTTCGGCCGGTGAGATTGAGAATGACTTTAATTGTCCCTGAACATCAGTGAACCAAAGACGAACTAGTCGAATTCCACGTTCTTCCACCCGGCGTTGGACGTAATCCTGTGGTCGTTCCATCTGAATTGGTTTCCTCGGTCGGGGCATAAAGCCACATTTTGTTTACCCTATTCTTGAGGCTTGACGAGGTAAATCAAACCTCTCCGCCTTTGTTTACATGACGTTCATAATTGGACTAGAAGGCTAGAACTAGGCCTCTAGGCGTTCTTAACCTCTTCATATTGCGTTTCAGCGACTAAAAATTGTGTGATTCGTGCCGTCGAATTGTT
>DKNM01000058.1 GCA_002470695.1 Candidatus Neomicrothrix sp. UBA7388 | reverse complement strand
TGCCGGCGGATGGGGCGGCGATCCAACTCGCCATTTTGCCGGGCTCGTAGACCGGCTGCATTAAGGAGATTACAAAAGCCCGATCCTGATCTGTGGGCAGGAAGTTGGCTTCCTGCGATTTCCATTCGACTTCAGAAATAATTTCTCCTGATGGCGTGACAAAGTTTTCTTTGTACAGCCCTACTTGCCGGTGAAATGCTTCGTGAGGAAGTTCTAATCGAAAGTTAACGCCGTTTTCTTCGAGGATGCGGTTCCAGCGGCGCATGCCTTTTGCGCAATCTTCGATGTATGACCGTCGCAGATGTTCATTCACGACAGTGATGCCTGGCTTGGCGGATTCTCGCCATTCCCCGTCAATGACTTCAGATATCGAGTCCTCGTAGTTCAATAACCGATGGTCGTCATCGTAGGAGCTCTCCGAAAATCTGCCCTTAAGTCCAGCTGAGTAGTAGTTCGCCGCATTAGAGGAAGTTTCGGAACCAAATAGGTCGAGCGAAACCGAAAAGTGGAAATTTATGTATTTTTGTAGCGTCGGTAAATCAATCGCGCCGTGACTGCGAACGTCGTCAGAGTCGTTTTCTTTCATGATCTGGCAAGTTCGCTGAATGACTCTTCCTATTCCTGAGGCTCCGACGAACATGTGGTGTGCTTCTTCTTTGAGCATAAAATCGCACGTTCTGCTGAGCGGGTCGAACGCAGATTCCTTCAAGGCTCCAAGCTGGTATTTGCCATCGCGGTCGGTGAAATAAGTGAAGAGCAAAAACGAAAGCCAATCCGAGGTCTTTTCATTGAATGCGCCAAGAATTCGTGGGTGATCGGGATCACCCGAGTTACGTTCAAGGAGGGCATCGGCTTCGTCGCGGCCATCACGACCGAAATGTGCGTGAAGTAAATAAACCATCGCCCAGAGGTGGCGGCCTTCTTCGACATTGATTTGGAATAAATTGCGGAGGTCGTACAGCGATGGAGCTGTCTGTCCTAGATAGCGCTGCTGCTCGACTGAGGCGGGCTCAGTGTCCCCCTGCACTACTATCAGTCGCCGCAGCTCAGTCCGGAATTCCCCCGGAACCTCATGCCAAACGGGCTCGCCTTTAAGCTCCCCGAAACTGATTCGGCGATCGGACTCGGCTTTCGAAAGGAATATGCCCCACCGATAGTCGGGCAGTTTGACGTGCGAAAAATGAGCCCAGCCTTCTTTTCCCACATCTACTGCGGTTCGAAGGTAGACCTCTTTCTCTTGGAAGCCGACTGGCCCCATTTCTGACCACCAGTTCGCAAAACGAGGTTGCCAACTTTCCAAGGCGCGTTGTAGACGGCGGTCATCTGCCAAATTCACATTGTTAGGAATTTTCTCAGAGTAATTAATGGTCATCTTTAGTGATTTCTGGCGAATTGTTAGGTTCGCCGGTTGTCGAATTCGGGTCGAGATCCAGTGCCATAGCTGCGCAACGCTCCCTTAGGGCCCGTCGCATTTGGTCGAGTAAAGATCCAATTCTGCCATGCGGACAGACGTGAGAAAATCTTTGTTGCCATGGTTTCAGGTCCGCAAAATCTGTGGTTCGCCTCCATGGCTGTCAATGCATCTCCCGAAAAACTAGATCGTTCTTCGAAGAAAAGCCTCAACTCGTCGTCCCAATCGAGGTCGTCAGGCGTGGTCGTGACCAGACCGAGATCGAACGCATCAGAAGCCGCACAGTCAACGTCCTTCCAGGGTAATAGCGCTGCGAGGGCTTTATCATCGCCCCATAGCCGGGACTGGATACGTGTAATACCGTTCCACATTTCCATAGGTCCGAAGTTGCTGGCTGTAAGGCGAATTGTTGCGGGGAGCAGCGGCACCTCATCATCTTCAAATTGGCCGGCGAGCATAAAGGTGCGATCTGCTGCGAAAGCTAGCTCCAGGAGAACTCCCACGAAACATGACCCGGGCTCAATAACCGCGATCAACGTTTTCGCCGTTAAGTCAAGTCTCGCAAGGCAACGCTTCCACAAAAGAAGCGTCTCGTCCCGGGCCTCTAAGTCGGGCGAGTGGAAAAGGCTGTCTAGCGCAACAGCATCTTCAACCAAACCCTCGGTTCTAATCGCAACGGTCCCGATTTCCGGAAAGTCAAAACGGAGGCGACAGAGAATATCGTCAAGCTCCCTCGCTGCTTGGAGAAGCCATTCCCGAGAGTGAGTTACTTGAATTGTTAACTCAGCTGTGGCGCCGTCGATCTTGGCTGATACCCATTCGTACTGAATGGAGTTGTCGTTCTGTTCGACTTCAAGGGGGATTAGCTTCTTGGCGATGTGATTGGAACGAGTGCTTAATGCCACAAGGTTGCGAGCCCTGTTATCCACTGCTGCCTTAAAGTCTGTCGGGGTTGCTAATTCGTCAACCAAACCCCACGAAAGTGCCTCTTGGCCGGAAAGCCCTTCCGCTTTTGTCGCAAAGATGTCCGCTCTATCACGCCGAACGTGTCGTTTGTCGGTCAAGCGGGTCAAGCCGCCTGTGCCCGGCAAAACTCCAAGTAGGGGGACCTCGGGTAGTGATATTGCCGTGCTCTTATCGTCGATAAGCAGGATGTGGTCACATGCCAAAGCGAGTTCATACCCGCCCCCGGAACAAGCTCCATTTATCGCTGCAAGGAATTTGATGCCACTCAGCCTGCTTGCTTCTTCGATTTCTAAGCGTGTTTCATTCGTGAATTTGCAGAAGTTGACC
Organism: Candidatus Neomicrothrix sp. UBA7388; assembly: GCA_002470695.1. Classification (GTDB taxonomy): domain Bacteria; phylum Actinomycetota; class Acidimicrobiia; order Acidimicrobiales; family Poriferisodalaceae; genus UBA7388. Next base: position 1,919 of record DKNM01000058.1, on the reverse strand, counting down.
TTGTGGGAATGATCAGCTTCAGCCAACATGCGAATGTTGGCCCCAGCGCAAAAGGTTCCGGCAAGAGAGCTAGTGATAACCACGCACTTGACTTGAGGGTGAGTAAAACGAAGTACTCTAATCGCATTTGCCAATTCGATGTCTACACCCAAGTCGTAACTGTTCAGCTTTAGCTGGTAATCACCTAGGAGTCCACCGTCGTTATCGACGGACAGCTCGAGGGTCGCTATTTCATCCCCAATGATGAGATTCCAATGTTTGAAATCGCTGGGCGAAATATCGAAAGTTGTCACTAAATAGCCCTTACGTAACGGTTGAACATGCGTGTCTGGTTTCGGTTTTTCATTTATGTCCCCCTAACTCTAAATGGCGTGACAAGCTGTGCCCCTCGCATAGCGAAGGAGATTTCTGGTGCCGGAGAATGCAGTTCACCAATTTCTTATTGAGCCGGCAGAGCGTGCGCCGGAGACGGTAGCTCTCGTTAATGCATCTACTGGCCTGGAAACGACCAGACAAGATCTACTAACCGGAGCTCAGCAAGCAGCCTGCTTTTTGGCTAATCAAGGTGTCGTTGCCGAACAGAGAGTAATGATGTGCTGCTACGACTCAAGCGCTTTTCTTAATTGGTTTTGGGGAGCGATCTGGATAGGTGCTGTGCCAGTGCCAGTTTCAACGATGCTGACCACCAAAGACTATGAGTTCTTAATAAAGGACTCTCGAGCGGTAGGAGTGGTGTTCTCTGCTGGGCAAGAGCAGGTGTTAGCGCCTGCTCTTGAAGAGCAGCCGTTTTTGAAATGGTCTCAGGTTGAAGACTTAGTCAACGAAGATATATGCGTCGTGCAGGCTGACCCTTTCGCAGCCGTGGCAGAAGACGTGGCCTTCTGGCTCTACACCTCAGGGACTACCGGTTTCCCCAAAGGCGCCATGCATAGGCATAAAGACATGGGATTTTGCACCAATGCTTATGCGAAGGGCATTCTTGGAATGACGGAAGACGACGTAATCTACTCAGTCGCCAAACTTTTTTTCGCATACGGGCTCGGCAACTCGGGTTACCTACCGGCTGGAACCGGCGCCAAAGTAGTGCTGAACCCAGGGCGTCCCGTACCTGAAGAAATCGCAGACCATGTGGTGACGCACCAACCGACCATTTTCTTTGGTGTGCCGACATCGTATGGGCAGCTATTAAGCGCGGATATATCTGACGAGACTTTCGCATCGGTCAGAATCGCAGTATCAGCTGGCGAACCACTTCCGGCTGAGATCCACCGCCGCTTTCTAGAAAGGTTTGGCGTTGAAGTCCTGGATGGCTTCGGAACTACGGAATTAGCGCACGTTGCCATTTCCAACCGCCCCGGAAAGTCAGTCCCGGGGTCGAGTGGAACGGTTGTCGACGGGTATGAGGTGTCTCTGCGAGACGAAAACGGCGAAGAAGTTGAAGACGGAGAACCCGGCTTGCTTCACGTCAAAGGTGAATCGGTGATGGTTGGTTATTGGAATAGAACTGACCGAACCAGGGAGGCCCTGCTGGGACGTTATCTGGTGACTGGTGACACCTATGTTCGCAACGATGACGGTACATATAGCTGTTTGGGCAGATCAGATGACATGTTAAAAGTGGGAGGGATCTGGGTAAGTCCTACCGAAGTTGAAGGCTGCATTCTCGAACTCGAACAAATAGCTCAAGTGGCTGTTGTGGGCGCCGAAGACGAAGAGGGCCTGACCAAACCCAAAGCCTATGTTGTGCTTGAGGAGGGAGTCGGAAACCTTGACGTAGCCTCATTAGTGCAAAGCCACGTTCGGGAGCGATTGGCACCCTTCAAATATCCTCGATGGGTGGAGAGCGTACCGGAGCTTCCACAGACAGCAACTGGAAAGATAAAGCGTTACTTGTTGCGATCCTGAGCTACAGCGATTCA
>DKNM01000093.1:3098-5629 GCA_002470695.1 Candidatus Neomicrothrix sp. UBA7388 | reverse complement strand
GTCCGACTACCTCACTCATACAGAGCGAGAAGCTTATGGCACGCTACGAGATATTTGTGAAACCACGAACCAGCGTTCAATCGACGATCGACAAGGCTGGCTCGATTGGAAAGACCCCAAACCCCCTCGCTTAGACCCGGAAGAGATCTACGGAATAATCAGCGCAGACGACCGCATCGGTTTCGACTCACGTGAAATCATCGCGCGCTTAGTCGACGCGTCAGAGTTCGCAGAGTTCAAACCCGAGTGGGGGGACACCATTGCTTGCGGATTCGCAAGAATCTGGGGCCACATGGTCGGAATCATTGCAAACAATGGAATTATTTTCAGCGAAAGTGCACTTAAAGCAACTCATTTCATTGAGCTCTGCGAACAACGACGAATTCCATTACTTTTTCTTCAGAACACCACGGGCTATATGGTGGGATCTGACGCCGAGGCGGGCGGTATCGCCAAAAACGGAGCCAAAATGGTTGCAGCCGTGGCTAATGCGTCAGTTCCTCGCTACACAGTCCTCATTGGCGGCAGCTACGGCGCCGGCAACTATGGCATGTGCGGACGGGGTTTCAATCCTCGCTTTCTTTTTAGTTGGCCAAATAGCCGGATCGCAACGATGTCTGCAGAGACAGCTCAAACCGTCCTCGTTGACATACGACTTGCCGGCCTACGAGGCGACGACACTTCGGAGGATGAGATCCAGAAGATGCGAGCAGAAGTAGCTGAGCAATTCGAAACACAAAGCGATCCATACTTTGCCACAAGCAGGATATGGGATGACGGCCTAATAGATCCCCTCGACACGCGTGACGCACTTGGATTGTGTCTCGCCTTGGCAGCAAGACAAGATCCCCCCGAGCCAGCGCGTGGCCTTGTCTACAGAATGTGAGCAACTACATGAAACTACTTGTAGCCAATAGAGGCGAGATAGCGCGAAGAGTGCTACGCACCGCTAAACGCCTGAACTGGGAAACTCTCGCCATATTCTCCGATCCGGACCGTGAGGCTGCCTTTGCCTCTGAGGCGGATGAACGAATCCGGATAGGTGGCCCAGAGCTCGCCGACTCCTACCTCAACACAGAGAAAATTCTCCAAATATGTCGTGACTTTGACGTCACAGCCGTTCATCCCGGATACGGATTCTTAAGTGAGAATGCTGACTTTGCCTCTCAAGTTACGGACGCCGGAGTCATCTGGGTAGGGCCAAACCCTCAAGCCATTGCTTCCATGGGATCGAAGATCGAAGCACGGAGTCTCGCCGAGGAGGCGGGTATTCCCGTTATTCCTGGCTTCGCCGACGGCGAACAACAAGGCGACGAGGCGCTGCTGCGAGCCGCTGAGAGCATCGGCTATCCGATCCTTCTAAAGGCTGCTGCGGGCGGCGGCGGTAAGGGCATCCGAATTGCTCTCTCTTCGTCGGAGTTCCCTCAAGCCCTTGCAGATGCCCGAACGGAAGCTTCACGTTCGTTTAGCAATGACCAAATTATCGTCGAGCGATTTATTCAAAACCCACGACACGTGGAGGTCCAGCTTCTGGGCGACCAACACGGCAACCTCATTGAGCTCGGGACACGTGACTGCACCACGCAACGTCGCTACCAGAAATTAGTTGAAGAGGCTCCAGCTCCCAACTTGCCTATGGCCACGGAGAACGGCCTGCGGGAGGCGGCCATCACAATTGGCCGCGTAATGAGCTACGACAACGCCGGTACCGTCGAATTCGTCGTCGATGCAGATACGGGCGAATACTTTTTCCTAGAAGTGAACACCAGGCTTCAAGTGGAGCACCCAGTCACCGAACTGGTCACCGGACTCGACCTAGTTGAGATGCAATTAAAGATCGCCCAGGGAAATCCGCTACCGATAACCCAAAACGACGTCGTAATTAATGGTCATGCCGTGGAGGTCCGCATAAACGCTGAGGACCCGGGAGAAAATTACGCTCCGCAAACCGGCAGAATAGATGTTCTCTCAATCCCAAGCGATGAAGGCGTTAGATGGGATGGGGCCTTTGACACAAACGGCGAAATCACGCCCTTCTACGACGGCCTGATCGGGAAATTAATTACATGGGGTGTTAATCGCGAAAGCGCCTTAGACAAGATGCAGAGCGTCATCACAAAGACCTTTATCGGGCCACTTACTACAAACTTGGGTCTCCACCATTGGGTGCTCAGCAACCCCAAATTTCGATCCATGGAAATCACAACAACATTTCTTGACCAGAACTCGACTCCACCGGTGCCGAATCCGGAATACCACGTCGGAGAGGCCGCCTCCGCCCTTCGACTCAAGACCCGACACGACAACCGTGGGCCATGGCGTCAGCTTTCAAATTTTCATCTCGTCCCGAACCAGACCCCTCTTCAAGCTCTCTTACGTGATAGCTCAGGGCAGATCCACGAGGTCTACTCCTACGATAAAGCTACTTTTCCGACAGCGCACTTTGAAGAGGAAGCAGGTCTTATCATCGTCAACCACCAAGGGAACATCATCAGCTTCGAACTGGTGGATCGCGCCCATGCGTGGACAAC
>DKNM01000093.1:2282-2709 GCA_002470695.1 Candidatus Neomicrothrix sp. UBA7388 | reverse complement strand
GCTGTGGTTATTTCTGCTCCGGTCAAGCCCGGAGATGCTGTTTCTAACGGAGATGCCGTTATGGTCATTGAGGCAATGAAAATGCTCCATTCATTAACGGCTTCAGGCGGTGGTGAGGTCGACCGAGTGTGGGTTGATGAAGGCGATGCCATTGAAGCCGGCCAAATTCTCGTCAGTTTCACCAAAACAGACACGAACGAAGAGGAATCCGCGTGATCCACCGAAATGCCTATATGACGGACGAACTGCAACAGATTTATGACCAGACAGTGGAATTTGTTTCGAGAGAGGTCCTTCCCCATGGCAACTCTTGGGAAGACGCTGGGTCAGTGCCTAGGGATGTGTTACTCAAAATGGGGTCACTTGGAATGCTCGGACTACGAGTTCCCGAAGAACATGGTGGACTCGGTTTAGGCCCACTTGCCTC
>DKNM01000093.1:1020-1888 GCA_002470695.1 Candidatus Neomicrothrix sp. UBA7388 | reverse complement strand
GATATGTCTGGCCCTCACCTCGTCAACTCAGGAACCGATGAACAGCTAGCGGAATGGATGCCCGGAGTGCTGTCTGGTGAGACGATTCTTTCGATTGGCGTGACAGAGCCTGATGCCGGCTCTGATGTAGCTGGTATTCGCTCAACTGCGGTTAAAGACGGCGATGGGTGGCGCATTAACGGCAGCAAAACATTTATAACCAATGCCGTTTACGGCGATATGACTATTTTAGGTGCCAGAACTGACCCAGAGAACAAATATGGGATTTCGATGTTTTTGGTTCCTTCGGAGACCGAAGGCTTCAACGTAGCCAAGAAGCTCGATAAACATGGTTGGCGCTGTAGCGACACCGCAGAGTTAGTTCTCGACGATGTTTGGGTGCCCGATGAACAACTCCTAGGCGAGCCTCATCGAGGCTTTTACGCGACTATGCAAAATTTTCAGAACGAGAGAATGGTGCTCGTCGGAATGGGTGTTGGCGCCGCTCAAGCCGCTATCGATATGACTACCGCCTACACACAAGACAGAAACGCTTTCGGCGGCAACCTATTTGACTTAGGTGCAATTCGCCAAAGAATGGCGATGAATCAAGCCAAGGTAGATGCCGTTCGGGCATCCATGTACCACGCAGCTTGGCTCGAAGAGCAGGGTGTCGACAATGTCAAGGAAATGTCGGGCGCTAAAGCATGGGGATGTGAAGTCGCCAACCAAGTGATGTACGACTGCCTTCAATTCCATGGCGGCATTGGGTACATGAGGGAATCAGCTATTGAGCGAATGTACCGTGACGCTCGAATTCTTACTATTGGGGGCGGCGCAACAGAAGTGATGCTCGAAGAGGTAGCGAAGAGAAGCTACTCATAGCAAT
>DKNM01000093.1:0-638 GCA_002470695.1 Candidatus Neomicrothrix sp. UBA7388 | reverse complement strand
CGACCAGATCTTCTTCAAGCGGTTGTTTCAGTTAAAAACAGGGGGATTTCTCGGTCGGTTTTTTCTTGGTATTCCGCGTACGGCGAAAATGCCGCTACAGAACGGTCCCACCATTCGGCGCGTTCTCCCCCGGTCGCTAGCCGCACAGTGGTTTCAAACGGCTCCGGGCCATCTTGGATTAGAACAGTTGGGTCGGCGAGTAAGTTGTGGTACCAGCCGGGATGATTTACCGCGCCACCCTTCGAAGCCACAATCGCATAAATACCCTCATGTTCCACCTTCATGAGGGGGACTTTACGCACTAAGCCCGTTTTGTGGCCAACCGTCGTCATTACGATTATTGGCAGCCCAGTGTCTCTTAAAGTATTTGCTTGCTGGCCGTTGGAGGCCTCGTATGCAGCGGCTTGATCCGCTACCCATTCCCAGGTACTTGGTCCGTATTCACCATCAAATCCCATGACAGCTAACTATACGCGACAGAAGCAGCAAACCGCTTAAAGAGAAGTCGAAGCTACTTCACGTTTCAACGCTGATCAGCTGAGATCGTGAGCCAAATTACGGGATCAAGGAAACCCGTTTATCGCATCGGCCAAGGATCGGTCATGTCGGTTGGCAACTGAACATCAAACGCATTCAAC
>DKNM01000099.1 GCA_002470695.1 Candidatus Neomicrothrix sp. UBA7388 | reverse complement strand
CCGCGTTCAGCGGCCCAGTGATCAATGATCGGGTCAAATGAACGATCAGACCACTCAGCTGACTCAAGCGTTTGAGTAATACGGTCTTGAGTAAGAGTGGTCTCAAAAAATATTTTTGAAGACTGCAAGGGCATCTCTTTCACCTTCGAAAACCGATTAGGCCTGGAACCGAGGTAGGACTTCTTGAGCCATAAAGCTTTCAGCAGTTTCGACATAACTCATGGGCGAAGCAGCACTCAAAATTACGGTACGAGCACCTGCATCTATGTATTCACGCAATCGTTCCGCACACCTATCCGGGTCCCCTGCAATGGCATATTTGTCAATCATTGAACTGAAGTCTTGGTTGTACTGCTTCGAAAGCCGCTCATTGGCGTATTCCACTGCAGTTGAGTTGTCTTCATGGCAGCAAAAGAAAATGAACAGGCCGGGGTCAACTGGCGAATCATGACTTTCTTCGGCTCGATACTCGGCTATCCGTTGATTGGACTCTGCCAACATTTCAGGGGTGTACATGTAGGGAAGCCATCCTGAGCCATAACGCGCCGCCCGGCGCCATGCGGCATCTTTCCGACCGGATATCCATATTGGGGGCGAAGGCTTCTGAGAAGGTTTGGGTTCGAGCGTCACGCCGGAAAGGTGGTTGAATTCGCCTTCAAAATGAACATCATCTTCGACAAAGAGTCGCCTCATAATTTCAAGAGCTTCATTTGTTCTTGCCCCACGCTCAGATACCGGCACGCCAGAGGCCTCAAACTCATTGGGAAGCTCGCCGCCCACCCCGATTCCCATATGAAAGCGACCACCAGATGCCACGTCTAAAGCTGCGGCCTGCTTGGCCGCTAAAACTGCCGGGTATAACGGAAGCAGTGTGATAGTGGACATTAGTTTCAAAGTTGTTGTGGCTCCTGCTGCTACCGCTAGCGAAATAAACGCGTTAGCGCACGGCACATGAAAGAAAACGTGTTCCCCGGTCGTCGCATAGTCATAGCCAAGCGCCTCAATCGCTCGCGCTTGCTCAGCGACTTGGTCAGCTCGCCGCATTGCTAATCCGAACTGCACTTGGTCCTTAGTATCTTTATTGTCGTTCACATAACCTCCCCGCTGATAATCGACCGTAGTCGCGAAACCGTCGGTCTTACCGCACAAGGACCGGACACCCGTTTCGGGCGCCCGGTCCATCGCTGTCCGTGCGTTGGGGTAGATCGGTAGCTGCTCGCTGATAGCGGTTCAGCTTCCCCCCTTTGCTGTTAGCGCCTCCCCCGTGGAAAGCGGCACTAACGGTCACACTCCGTCGCAGTGTTCCGGCCGCACCTGGTTGGCCGAAGACCCCTTCAAAGTGATCGGGCACATCATATGTCGCATACTTACTAAACGCAAGTTTAGTTGGTTTGGGCAGAGTGATCTCGAAATTTTGCGACACTAACCTCACAGGAGTGCTAGGCCAATGGAATGGCAAATAGGCGAACGGACGCTGATCAAATCAAGGCTTTAGTAGAGCGTTGCACTCGAGATGTCGCAGATGGGTTACTGCCCAGCTGCCAACTTGCTATCGGCCTTGATGGTGAGATCATCCTCGACCAGACAATTGGCGACGCTCAATCGACGACGAGGTACTGCTTCTTCTCGGCGACAAAGCCCTTTGTCGCTGCGGTTATCTGGCAACTAGTCAGTGAGGGCCTGGTTAGTCTGGACGCTCCCATTTCTTCATTTATCGACGAATTCAAAGAAAATGGGAAACAGAACATAACTCTTAAGCAAGTAATGCTCCATACTTCAGGATTCCCCCATGCCCCAATGGGGCCCAAGGTTTGGTCAAATTCGGCTACCCGGAGAGCGCGAATGGCCGAGTGGACACTCAACTGGGAACCGGGAACTAAATACGAATACCACCCAACTAGTGCTCATTGGGTTTTGGCCGAAGTCATTACCGAAGTAACTGGTAACGGACATGCTGACGAAGTCCACCAACGGATTACCTCGCCATTGGGGATACCGAGAATTCTTGGACTCGACTCAGGCGAACAGGAGGGAATTGCCGACTTAAGTCTTTGTGAGGGAGAAGCCACACCAGATGAACTCGAAGCCGTTTTCGGCGTGAGAGAGATGCCTCCGAGCGAAGTAAACGACGAAACGATTATTCGCTTCAACGACGTCGACACCCGAACAGTTGGAGTCCCGGGTGGCGGCGGATACGGCCGGGCAGCAGACCTAGCTCAGTTCTATCAAGCGCTCCTACATAACCAGAACAATTTATGGGACCCGTCGCTGCTCAAACAAGCGACAGGGGAAGTGCATAACCATTTGAATGATCCAATGGGAGTCCCCGCTAATCGGGGGTTGGGCGTTGTGCTAGCTGGCGACGACGGCTTAAGTAACCGAAGAGGTTTGGGGCGAACCTGTTCTCCGAAGGCATTCGGCCACAACGGTGTTGGTGGCCAAATTGCTTTTTGCGACCCACATAGCGGCTTGTCATTCGCATATACAACTAATGGGCTTGACCGTCACCAAATTCGACAACCTCGGCGGGGCACCTCTATCGCTAGCCTTGCCGCAACATGCGTTATTTAGGAGGACTCGACAATGAAATTCGGATTTACTCTGCCGAACAATTTTGGCGTCGAAAATCCACACGACGTCATTGCGTTAGGGGTCGACGCTGAACGCTGTGGTTTCGACTCCTTGTGGGTAAACCACCACATTCTTAACGTTGGGTACGTGCACGAACGCCTAGGCCAAGCGCCTTACCACGACGCTATGATCACACTCACTTGGCTTGCGACAGAGACTAAGACTGCAACTTTAGGTACCAGCGTGCTGGTAATGCCTTACCTCCATCCGATGGTTCTAGCGAAAGAGGTCGCGACGCTCGACCAGCTCTGCGGTGGGCGATTAACAATAGGCGTAGGAGTGGGAAGTCTTCCAGAGGAAAACGAAATCTTGGGCTCCGATTATGGGAGTCGAGGTCACTACAGTAATGAGTTCATCAAAGTTCTTCGTCAGCTCTGGACTCAGGACAAGGCAACCTTCGAAGGAGACTTTTGGAACTTTCAAGATGTCGTTTCTTCACCCAAACCTTTGCAAGACCCTCACCCACCAATTGTTATAGGCGGCAATCGCGGCCCTGCGCTCCGTAGAGTTGCACAAATAGGCGATGGCTGGCACCCGCTTGGCATCTCTCCTGATGGTGTCGCAAAAAGGCTGCAAGTCATTCGGGAGGAAGCGGCCGGATTTGGGCGCCAAATAGATGATTTTCCCGTTCAAGTTCGGCGCGACTTTCAAGGACTCAACCTAGAGATCATCGAGGCATACGAAAGCTCTGGAGCAACTGACCTAATTTTGTCGTGCAATACAGGCGACGTTGAGCAGATAAGAGAGATCATTGAGTTATTTGCCGGGGAGTTCATTCGGTCATGAGTCTTCTTTCAGGGGTACGTGTCATAGACCTAACTGATGACCATGGAAGGTTTGCGACAAAGCTCTTAACCGAGTTCGGGGCAGATGTTGTTCGGATAACGGATGCTGGCTCATCCGGTCGAGAGGTGAAGAACAGCGACGGAGGGGTACTTGATTGGTGGTATGACGGGGGCAAGGAACGGCATCTAGTAGACCTTGCAACAGAAAGCGGCCGCGATGAATATCGAGCTCTGGCAAGCGTTGCTGACCTCATCGTCGAAACCCAGGCTCCAGGAAAACTCGCTGCGTTGGGAGTTAGTCATTCTGATCTCAAGAGCACAAATCCTCGCTTGGTTCAGGTTTCGATAACGCCGTTCGGGCAAACAGGCCCCAGGTCTGAGTGGGAAAGTTCAGACCTTACTTCGGCAGCATTAGGTGGCTTCTTGTCTGTTGGGGGCTTGCCGGACAAGCCTCTGAATGTTTGGGGCCGCCAAGCCCATAATTACGCTGGTTTCATGGGCGTCTTGTGCGCATTGTCAGGTTTATTTCGATGCCGGCGAGAAGGCACAGGTCAATATTTTGATGTTTCTATGCACGAAACGCTCAGCGGCTCCGTAGAGAACATTTTGATGCAATGGATGTTTGAAGATGTCTTACCTCTTCCTAAGGTCGCTGAACGACAGGGCGCACTTCACTGGCTGAGAGCCTACGATCTTGCAAAGTGTCGAAGCGGTCACATGATGATCACACTTACCCCTACTCCCGATAACGCGTTTCAAATGATGGTCGACGAAGGTTTTACTGAGGGAAAGCCTTGGCTGGGTTACGACGTAGAAGAACTCCTCGATGACATTGATAACGCTATGGAAACTATGAGGAGTTGGGTCAGCAATCACGACGCTATGGATTTATGGGAAGATGCTCAGAGGCGACACGTGGCGATCGGCGCAGTGCACAACATAGAGGAAGCCTGCGCAAGCCCTCAATTTCTGCATCGAGGATTTTTTTCGGAGGACGATGCTTCCGGTGTACGTCAACCGGGCCGACTGGTTCGATTCTCGGATACACCGTCCCGAAAGCCGTCAGCCCCGGCAAGTAGGGACACACCATTGGCATCAATTCTGGAGCGGTGGTCCCAACACCCATCTATTTCAGTAGATGGATCGCCGTCGACGGAAAAGTCAGCGCTTCCCCTGAAGGGTGTGCGAGTACTCGACCTCACTTGGGTGTTAGCGGGACCTTTCGCTACCCGCATGCTGGCCGATCTTGGCGCTGATGTCATTCGCGTACAAAATGAAGAGCGCAGTACTTTGGTGAATCGACCCGATTACCCGTATTACTTCGTGTGGGGTCGCAGTAAGCGCAGCGCGACTCTAAACATGAAGCACCATAGAGCTGTCGAGGTAATTAGAAGTCTCATAGAAAAATGCGATGTCCTCATCGAGAATTACAGCGCAGGAGTTTTAGAGAGTTGGGGCCTAGATTGGGAAACAGTTAGGGAATGGAATCCTGGGCTTGTCTACGTGTCGATGTCTGGATGCGGGCACGATGGTCCTTGGAGCCACGTCATTTCATACGCGCCCACGGTTCACGCAATTTGCGGCATCACACACTTAACAAATTTTGCTGATCGAGGCGATGTTGGGCCAGGTTTTTCGTTAAACGACCATCTGGCCGGTTTCGCTGCGGCAACATCGACTGTCGCGGCGCTGCTCGCGCGAGACGTGTCAGGTAAAGGGCAGCACATTGACATGGCCCAGTTGGAAGTAGGCACTTATAGCATCGGACCCGCTGCTCTGGACTGCCTCACAAATGGGGTTATTGCCGAACCTCATGGCAATCAGGACGGCCTTCACGATCATGTGCCTAACGAAGTTTTTCGGGCTTCTGATGGCTTCGTCGCAATTTCAGCCACAAACAATTCCGAATGGGAGCGCCTTTGCGAGCTGATACGAGACCCAAGATTAATTTCAGGCATTTCAGAGAAGGAACGTAGGAGCCAGAGGTCACTTATAAACGAGGCGATTAATGACTGGGTTAAGTATCGGACATCTTCAGAAGTGGAGCGTCTTGCACAAGGGGTGCACGTACCTGCTGGCAGGGTTCAAAATGCTGGTGACCTTCTCGAAGACGACCCTCAGCTAGCCGACCGTGGGTTTTGGAGACAGGTAGATCATGATGTTTTCGGGGAACGCACTATAGATAGTTTCCCAGCATTGATCGACGGCGTCAGACCGCCCACGGAACGCCTGTCCCCCTCGTACTTGGGTGAACACAACTTTGAGGTTTGGACAGAACTGTCGGGCTTAGAGCCAGAGGCGGTCGCTGAGGGAATAGGCGACGATTTATTCAGTTGAATTTATTGTTGTCTAAATATCGAGGTCGACCCAACCAATGACACGTTTCACGAGCACCTCAATGAACTCTGTTTCGGTCTTCTCCATTTCAGTATCTAGAAGATCGTCGCCAGCTACCATTCGGTGAGCAAGAACGGCCTTAGCAATCGTTGCGTCTGCGACGAGGTCGCTATACGAATAGTCGTCTACTCCAGCTTCAACCAAGACTTCGTGGTAACGGCCCAACATCACCTGTTCTTCAGATCGATAGTAAGGGTCTAAGCCAGTGGTTATGAAATATGCAACTTCCCATCCGGGTCGCCCCCATGAAAGATTTTGCCAATCAAGGACGACTGTCTCCCCGTTCGAACGGAACATCAAATTGTCGAGCCGGTAGTCCCCATGACACAAAGTCCATGGCTCACGTTCCATAAGTGAACACAGGTGGGGAAGGCGCCTCTGGACTTCGTCCATTTTGGCCACCATTTGGTCACCAATGAGTGACCCGAAACGACTCATAAAAGCGTCACGATTCCGCCGGTAGCTTGCTTGGGCCACCTTTGGCACATGCCCCACACTCCAAATAATGGGGTGCTCATCTCTTCGTTCAGGATCCATCCAGTTATTCGCGTGAAACCTTGCCAGCGTCTCAAGACCTAACAAAGCATCCTCGATCGATCCACCCTCTACCTGTTGTGGAGCTCGAGCATCATCGATTGCTTCAATCATGAGTAGGTATCTTCGCGAGCTTTTACCGCCGATCAGCAAGAGAAGGTCAAGGACCCGGCTGACCCCACGGATCGACAATTTTTCAAACAAAAATACAAACAGAGGTTCAAGCCAGGGCGCAGGGTGCGGGTCACAATCTGCGTATACAAATTCAGGCATAGCGATACCCAACCAGGATCGCATTTCGGAGTAAACCCTGATTTCTCTTTCGTATACGGCTAAGCCTTCGCCGAGGGATCGGTTTTTTTGAATCTTGGAAGGAATTTTTATGACAACAGCATCCGGCGCGTTGACGGGTCTATCCCAAGTCAATTCACAGCGGTGCAGCTCCCCTAAGAAACCAATACCTTCACCGATCATCTGGGATTTGACGTCCGTTACCGCTGCACCGTACTGAGGGCCGAGCACCGAAGTAAACCAGTCAGCATCAAACTGACTGGCTGTTTGCGGAAGGTGATGTTTGCTGCGTCGCGCCATTGTGCAAGTCTTACCTAAAGTTGGCTATTCGGCGACCTGAGCAGCCTCACTAATAGCTAGAAGAATATTGTCTGAAACTATTCGATCTTCGGTTGCGCGATCGTTAAGTCCCTTTTCAAGAGAGAGATTTACCGACACAACACCCTCACGAGTGGCGATACTGATGTGAGCTCGATTGTCGCCGCGTCGTCGGCGATCGGTTACTAAAGCTGCCGTGCAGGAAACCCCTGCTACTGGGATGGAACCCTGAATAAGTTCCTCTGCCCGAGCCAAACAAGCTAGAGCCATCGACTCAGCAACCTCTTGCGAGACAGCTTGGTCAGGGGAACGGCCAATGAAACCTGAAAGCGACTCAAACGAGTAGGGAATCAGAGCCTCCAAGACGGTGCGAGAAGCACCTGGCACAAGCAGAAGGTCTGACACAGATGCAACTCCCCCACCGGTAGTCGCTATCACAATCGCTAGAGGAGAATCGTGAATCTGGTCAACGAGGCTGATTCTTACATTCGTATTTAGTGGCTCAACTGCCGACACTTATCGTTCCATATCCGCTAGGTACTGAGTGGCTGCCTGTAAGCCTCCCTGGCCGATGGGAACGCGGCAAACCCGCAGAGATCCTTCTACCGCCCCAAGGGCGCCTAAAATCATCGGTTCATTGAGATCTCCGAGGTGACCGATTCGAAAAGCCTTTCCCGCCAGTGGCCCTATACCTCTTCCCATCGTCAAGTTAAATCTTTCGCGAGCTACTTTGATTACCTTCTCGGAGTCATGACCTTCTGCAAGTCGAACGCAGGTCACACTGTTCGAGCGCTCTTTTTCATTGACAGCGTTGAACTCAACTTCGCCTGCAGCTGCCCATTCCGATACCGCTCGGCGAACTGCTTCTGCCAATCGATGGTGACGATCAGTGACCGCATCTATACCACCTTCTTCTTTGATCATCGTAAGCGATTCGGCAAGTCCAAAGACATGGTGTATCGGCGGAGTACCGCAGAACATTCTGTAGCCCTCAGCTTCAAGTCGTCTTCTCCAATCCCAGTAAAATCTGTGCCGATTGTTGGCGTAGGCCGCCTCAACAGCTCGATCGCTTATTCCGGTGAACGCCAGCCCTACTGGCATCATTAAACCTTTTTGGCTCACAGCTAAACAAGCGTCGACACCTAGTTCGTCTACCTCCAAAGGGGTACATCCGAAAGATGCAATCGAATCGACAACCAGCAATGCGGAATGATCAAGATCAGTTAAAACTTTCCGAATAGCTCGGAGGTCCGACGTGACTCCTGTTGAGGTCTCGGTATGCGCAACCAATACTCCTCTAATATTTCTCCCTGCTTCAGTGGACAGCACCTCAGTGAGAGCTTCAGGGTCCACACCGTGCCGCAGACCGGTGTCAAACCAGTGAACTTCTAGCCCCTGAGCCTCACACATCTCTCCCCAGCGATGACTGAAGTGTCCGCTGTCACATAAAAGAATCGACTCTCCTACATCAAAAAGATTAGTGACCGTGGCTTCCCAGGCGCCGTGCCCTGTGCTGGTGTATCCGATTAACGGACCAGAATTTTTCATGTAGTGATTCAAATTTCTCAGCGATGAATCAAGCAGCATGCCAAATTCTTCAGTGGCAAAATCGACTGCTGGTTGCGCCATCGCGCGAAGGATCCGGTCTGGGATATTAGTAGGACCCGGGTTGTGTATAAATGTGCGGCCACTCACAAGTCCGAAGGTATCTCTAAATTTAGGTGCTGGCGCGCAGCTTGGGAGCCTTTGGTTTTGATGTTGTCAACCGGGAACGGCCCGCTAAGCATTCGCCGACACCAAAGCCGTTAGTTATCTTTGTGAACCTTCGCAAAGTCGGTCGCTTCACGGGGCTTACTATCTTCCGTTAAAAGTAGGTTCCCGCTTGTCAACGAATGCTTGTACAGCTTCCTTATGGTCTTCGGTTTGCCCACAATGGATGTGGTGGGCAGCTTCCATGTCAAGACACTCACCCATTTCGCCGTTAACTGCCCGGTTAAGGTTCTCTTTCATGTAGCGGTATGCAATAGTTGGGCCCTGCGCCAATCTCTGCGCAATAGCACCTGCTTCCTGTTGAAGTATCTCCTCACCAAACACGCCATTTACTAGACCTAAACTTTCTGCTTCCTCCATAGTGACTTTGTCCGAAAGGAAGTAAAGTTCACGGGCTTTTGCGGAGCCAATAAGCCGACTCATGAAGTAGGTGCCCCCGTAATCGCCGCTAAATCCTACGCGCGCGAATGCAGTGGTCATAATTGCATTTGGAGAGGCATATCTCAGGTCACAAGAGAGGGCCAAGGAAAGCCCAGCGCCTGCTGCGGGGCCTGGAAGCACTGCAACAGTGGGTTTGGGAAGCTCATAGAGCTTTCCGGCAGTGTCACGCTGGCTGCGTCGCTGCAAATGAACTCGTGCATCATATTGGAGTGGACTGTCGCCTCCCTCGCCACCGGACGCCGCCATCCCTTTAACGTCTCCGCCTGCACAAAACGCTCCCCCGGCGCCAGTTAGCAAAACGGACCCAACATCAGTCGCTGTTTCCGCGTCGGCCAACGAAGCAATGAGACCTTCTAGCATTGCGTCGGACAACGCGTTTCGCCGTTCTGGGCGATTAAGAGTAATTGTCATTACTCCCTCTGATATCTCAGTTCGTAAGTCTTCTGTTCCGGTGTCAAAAATCCGAG
>DKNM01000056.1:17584-60522 GCA_002470695.1 Candidatus Neomicrothrix sp. UBA7388 | reverse complement strand
GGCTATCTTCTTCGGCCGCAGAAAGTTGAATTTTGGCAAGGTAGACCTCACCGGCTCCACGACCGTTTGCTCTATACCCGAACTGAGTCAGGATGGGATCTAAGCAGACTCTCTCCCTGAAAAACCGACATCTTCATAGCGGGTGGACCACGCTTGCGCAGTTGCCGCAAGACCATTTATTAAAGCTTCGTGGTGCGGCACACGGCCTGGGCCTCTAAAGCCTGTCCACATAGGGCTCTTCCCACGGATCCGAGGCGGAAGTTCTATCTGTACCCCGCCGCCCCTAGGTAAGTTGACAGGGTTTCGTTCATGTTGGCCTCGGAGTCGAGAGGGAATCTTCGAAAGATCGTGAACAACCTCATAATGAGGCAGATGAGCGATAAGTCGACAAGCAAGAAATTCTGCCAGGTCGCGATTCTGACCGCCAAGCAAAACTGAGCGAAGAAGGTCGGGTCTGCCAAATCCATGCACAGCGATTACAACGTCAACGTGATCTAAGAATCGAGCCAAATTTGCTGATTCAGCTGGATTTACGAGATGGGACGGGATGTGCCATTGATCATCTGGCCCTTGAAGCACGCCGTAATAAGAGGAACCGGATCGTTCTGCTGCAGTACTAGCGATGTCGTCAGTCACTTCTTCAAGCCAGCCTCCGTGGAAAGCCATAAAGCCAAAGCGTGAGTCAAGCTGCAGCACCTCATTAACTCCCGGCTGCGCGAGCAGCGCTTCAAAGGGTCTATCGCTGTCCAAAAGCTCATGACGCCCTAGATGTAATGCCACTTTTAAACTCTTTTCCTGGACTCACTTGTGGATTGCCCGAGCTGCAAAAGCCAAACAATCAACCCGAGTGCAATAACTATCGTAAGGAGAATTCCTGTGCGAACGCCTCCTAAGGCCGTAATCGCATTGTTCAATCCAGAACTCCACCCCTCGATTGTTGTTACAAACCAGTTTGGTGAGGTCCCTGTCCTTTCAAGAAGCCAAAAAGTGACCAGATAAATCCCAGCCATGATCATTAGTAGACCTGAAGCTCGATCCACGAATCGAACTAGAGCTCTAATTTGATTTAAAAAACTAGAACGAGCCAGGGCCAAGCTAATTGTTACCGCGAGAAGTGTGACTGACATACCTAGTGCATAAAAAACAAACGCTATAAATCCCGACGCGAAATCGCTGACTGAAGTTGAGACGACGACAATGAAGGTAGGCAAGCCGCAGGAAACTGATGCCACGGCGTAGGAGACCCCGAACAAAAGAAGGCTCCGCAAGTCAGTTCCTTTTGTCCCCTTTTCGAACTTGGGTAACACAACGCTTAATTGCCCGCCCCGCATGACCGTTGTTCCCAAAATCATTAACGCGAAACCAATACCAATAGCTATCCACGGCACAACTTCTCTTATAGCTGTGAGGCCTGCGGTTACAAGGACGCCTATTAACCCAAAGACAATCAGAAAACCGGCTGAAACAGTGCTCCCAGTCACGAGAGCCCGGCCAATACTTGCTCCACTTTCGGGCTCCGAATTTGCTTCGATGCCGAGAAAGTACGAAACGTAAGCTGGCAACATAGCGAAGCCACAGGGGTTGATAGTTGCCAAAATGCCTGCAGTGAACGCGAACGCCAGATTGAGATCACCCATCGAACAACTCGTTTACCCGAGAAAGTAGATCTTCGTAGGTGATGATTCCGCTGTGGGTTTCTAGCAATTCCCCATCTTTCGAAACAAACGCTGTTGTTGGCATAGCAACTCCACCGAATTCGATCAATAGATCGCTCTTGTCGAGCCCTACTTGATAAGTAACACCCGTTGACTGAACTAGATTTCTGGCGGGACGTAGACCTTCGACAGCTAGCCCTATGATCTGGATTGTTCCCCCACGAACTTCATGAAGTCGCTGAAAATATGGCATTTCTTCAACGCAGGGAGCGCACCATGAGGCGAAAAAATTAACGACAAATGGACGACCGGCAAACGAATTAAACGATCTTTTGGTGCCCTCAAAGTCCTCAAATACAAGCTTATAAAACTTTGTGTCTGCGTCGGGACTTGACTCCGCTTGAGCACCGCTCGGCAGCCTTGAGTCCCCGCTCCAACCCGTAGCGAGGAAAACTGATGCCCCTGCTACATAGATGAAAAGGAAACCTAGTAACGGGCGTCTCCAACGGTAGATCATGCCTCTCCCAAGCACTCATTGTGGTTACTGCCAGTTACGGTACCCTCTTGACGCGCCGGAACCCCCGGGCAAAGTACCCGAGGGCTCCTCAACCGAACTGGTTACTGCGAGTTGCTGTTGGGCGGCCATTTCGGAGGCCCTCAGATTCGCGTGCCAGTAGGTCAAAATATAAAATTGGCGAAATTCGCCTTTTGAGCGCTTACGCAGGAACCAAATTCGGAGGAACAGGCACTTCAGCAATGTCGCACATTGAACGCGGCTCTTTGGGCGGGCGTCCCCGACCTCGCTTGTTGAGCACGATCCGACCGTTTTCAAATAGTTCACCGCCCCAAATACCCCATAACTCCTTTCGAGTTAATGCGGCGTCCAAGCATTCTGAACTCACTGGGCACTTGGCGCACATGGCCTTTGCTCGCGCTTGATGGGCAATATCGTCAGAGAAAAACAAGTGCGAAAGAGTTCCGTGGTTGTCGTTACATCTTCCTGTGGGTTTCCATTTGTCTTCGGTTTGGATGAGAAGTTCAAACATTTTCTCTCCTTTACTTTTTTGGTGATTGATTTCGATTTTTTGGCAGTGTTTTGGAAAAGCAGAAAGGCCGCCGGCGGACCGGCGACCTTTCAGCGGATTCTTTGATGTGCTAGTTGCAGCTACATCTGCTCCTCCGAAGGTCGCCCAACCTGATGCTTATTTGCTTCGAAATAAGTGGTAGTCGCCATGCTGGTAAATGTTTGACGAAACTCGATTCCACATAGCGAGCCAGGCATATATGACGACGAAACAGCGCGCGAGACCGTGTTTCGGTAATTTGGCGAAGTTGTCGAAGAATAAGGACGCATGAGTTCAACTATTCCGAGAGAGTTGTTAAGAGCGGAAACAAGGTGATCACAAACTTCTGGGCTGAGTCAAACGAATAAAACCACGACAGAAATCCGCCGGCGTAAAAGCGTAGCTATTCGCTTGCATCGTTCCAACAGAATTAGGTCGATCGAGTGGCTCCGCTATCGAAATGCGTACTCCAACACGCCGTTTGAATTTCGTGTCGCGTCGTTTTCACCTGTCTGTCGCAGGTGTTCCAGATGAGCAAAAGTTTCAGACTCGGCCATTGGGCCCCAGGACCTCTGTTTAAATAATTCCTTCATGTACTCCTGAACGGAAGCTCTCCCAAGATGATCGGATGATTCTCGAAGCATGTTAAGGCGCTCCTCGTGGTGACATTTTATGTCAAGTACTCGCTCCGAGAGGTTGTCGAATGGTTGGCCATGGGCGGGTAGGCCAAGCTTGACTCCCTCGAAGGAACCGACTCGGTCGAGGCTTTCAAAGAAATCTTTGAGAGGATCTGCTGCGGGTCCAAAGCCCGAAATGTGGGGTGTAATGGTCGGAAGGACGTGATCTCCGCAGAGCATCACCCCCTCCTCTGGGTCGAAGAGACAAAGATGATCAGCCGTATGGCCAGGAGTGTGTACAGCAACGAACTCTCGTCGCGCCAAGCTAATGCGATCTGCATCTTCAATCCGATGGGTGGGGGAGGGAGTAGAGAACCAAGATCCGCCCCAGCCTTTGCGCATCATTGTGTAACCAAGCCTTCGATGCCAAGGCATCTTGTAGCGTTCACCGCCCCAAGGAGTAGGTCCTCGAGGACCGGTGTCAAGATCTGCAAAGAGCGGGTCATCTCTGAGCTGGGCATTTTCGTTTACTGCGTCAATGTTCTCAAGGGGGTTATCGTCTTCCTCATCGAGATTCCACCACATACGGAAATTCTTGTGGGTAATGATTGCTGACCCGTATTTGTTATGAAAATGTCCTGCCGCCCCAAAATGATCAGGGTGACTGTGCGTGATGATAATTGAGTGGACTTGCTCCGGAGGCACCTCGGCGCGCCGCAGTCCTTCGATAAGCGCTTTCCAGTTTGCCGGTCCGGGTAGACCCGGGTCGACTAGAGCGGCGCCGTTTTCATCATCGAGTATGTAGCAGTTGACATGACCTAAACCAGGCATCGACATTGGCAGCTGCAGTCGTCGAATGTTTGGAGCAAGCTCAATGATCGCCTCGTCGGGTGGTTGTTGCTCCTCGCGCATCGGGCGATTCATTTAGAAAATCATACAGCTTTATCTAATTCGGATTTGATTTCGTGACTATGTTAAAAAAATGCTGTCGGTAGTGCTTTAACTCAATGATGCTCTCGCGGATGTCGTCGAGTGCTCGATGGGCGGTTTCTTTTTTTGGCCCGCCTTTGAAAACTTCCGGATTCCACCTACGCGACAACTCTTTGATGGTTGAAACATCAATTGACCGGTAGTGCAAGAAATTTTCAATTTCCGGCATATGGGCATCGAGAAACCTGCGGTCTGTCCCAATGGAGTTCCCGCATAGCGGCACTGATTTCTCAGATTTAATGTGTTGCTTAATAAAGTTGAGGGTTTGCGACATTGCCTCGTCAGTAGTTATTGACGAGGTACGAATTTGCTCCAATAAACCCGACCGAACATGCATATCGCGAACGAAGTCATCCATTTCAGCCAGTTCAGTTTCAGCAGCATGGATGACCAGATCCGGCCCTTCGGCAACTATCTCAAGCAGGTCATCTGTAATGATGGTCGCGATCTCGACTATCACGTGTCGATTTGGTTCAAGGCCTGTCATTTCGAGATCCATCCAAACGAGCATGCAATCATGCTACGCCTAGATGGGATGCCTGCAGTGTCGCTGAAGAGTGCCTAAAGTCGGGATGTGATTCACATCCCAGTTCAGCGCCTCAATTCTGATCTCCCCTTACCAAAATACGCAAAAGCCGGTGATGCGGGAGCTGATCTGCTTGCGAATGAGGACGTAACCTTGCTGCCTCGCGGTGGTCGCGCTCTCGTTGGGACTGGGATTGCTATTGCAATCCCACAAGGGTACGCCGGCTTTGTGCAGCCAAGGAGCGGGCTTGCCCTGCGCCACGGTGTCACCTGTTTGAACACGCCGGGGCTGATCGATAGCGGTTACAGAGATGAACTCAAAGTCCTTTTAATAAACACCGATCCCGAAGAAACATATGAAGTTGCTCGAGGGGACAGGATCGCCCAGCTAGTAATCCAACGTGTAGAAGAAGTTTCTTGGCTTGAGGCTGAAGCGTTGGACGAAACTGAACGTGGTCAAGGCGGCTTCGGTCATTCTGGGCGTTGAGCCAAACTTGGTTGTCTCTCCCCTAAGGCAATCTAGAGCGATGAACACCCCGACATTATTCGATGGCGACTTTGTCGTTGATGTAGAGTTCGACGAATTTAGACGGCTGAAGGCGCAGACCCATATTCGCGAAATTAACGACACGCGCATAAATAGACAAAGTCGCGAAGAAATGATTGCCAGGCGGCACGCCGCTATAGCGCGGCTGCGTCGCCGCCGTCACGAAGCTGATGAAGTTGAGCATGAATATTGGCTCCGCAGGCGTAATAATATTCATCTTGTGGAATAGGCCATTGTGAAGGGCGGGCGCTAAATCCATGACGCCAGCTATACGAGTTGCTGAATCTGCTGGAGTGGCGATTGGTATTCACGAATACCGGCACGATCCCTCAGTCACTGATTTTGGGCGAGAGGCATCTGAAGCTTTGGGCGTAGGGGCTTATCGTGTGTTTAAAACCTTGGTTGTTGAGGTCGAAAGCCAACCCAATCCGACCTTTGTGCTTGCAGTAATCCAAGTCCTGAAGACGTTAAATTTAAAGGCAGTGGCATCTGCTTCAGGGCGTAAATATGCCAAGATGGCGCATTCGACCAAAGCAGAACGCGTAACTGGATACGTTCGAGGAGGGATAAGCCCTCTCGGCACTCGACAGCGACTGGTCACATTTTTAGATGACGCCGTTTTTGAACTTGACGAAATCTACTGCAGTGGAGGCAAGCGAGGACTTGACATATCCATCCGATGGGAAGATTTGGTTGAACTAACTGATGCCAAAGTTTTATCGATAGCAAAATAGGTGTAGGCCGCCCGGGTCTCGAACCCGGCACCTTGGGATTAAAAGTCCCCTGCTCTACCCGATGAGCTAGCGGCCCGACTCTATAGTACCGGTGCTCCCGCGTTAGCCCCTCCGCAGCGGGCGTTCATTTCCCTTGAGAAATCAAAAAGCGTCTCATTTTGGCGGCTTTCGGAATTTGTAGGGACGGGCGCCTTTTTAGAATCAGAGTATTTCTCTTCCTTCAATGCCCAATTCCACCTGCTCAACTGCAGGTCTCTGTAGAAGGCCACTCGCTCGGAGTCTCCCAGGCTGTACTTGAGGGTTTATTGGCTCAGCTTTACATTTGGGACAAAGACAAGGTGGGTGCATTAGCGGATTGGGCGGTGATTCCCAATCGTTCTCTAACGCTGTGCATTGAATCTCATCCACAAAATTCAATTCTAGAACTTTGCGGTGGTGCTTATATGCGGGGCCGGCTCGATGTTTGTATTCGTTGAGCGAGACGGCTTTTAGGATGCCCGTTTGATGGGTAAGCCGAATTCTTTATGGCTACTTTGGTTGTTTGATTTGCTTCGATTGCCGGAATGTAGCTCTTTATAGATCGTAAACTGACAACGTGACTAACGAAGACGAGCTTGAGTTGAGAGAGAGTCGCCCGCTCATTGGGTCTGAGCTTGATGAGCTCGAGATTGAGTTCTCAAAAGTTGAATCAACCTTGAAATCCTTAGCGGATGGAGTGGCCCCGGCAGCGGCCGCCAAGTGGCTAAACGAAAATAACTTTGCCTCCTCTTGAAGAGGTCATTCGAGTTCGTGCAAGAGTGCTTGTTCCGAAAAGTCGGCAATATCTCCAGCCTTTAGATCATCTTTCAGTGAGTACCAACGTCCTGAAAGGTGATTTGTAATAGCAGCGTCTGGGACCTTAACTCTTCGATCTAGTGCGCGGATTAGTCCCGCGTGCCCGACGATCAACACTGATTTCTGGTCTGGGCGGAGGCGCTCTAATGCTGGGATTAGCCTCGCCATCACTGAGTGATCATTTTCATAGCCTTCAGGCCATCGTTGCTCTTCAATAGCGCCTGGCCAAGATGCCTCGATTTGGACGCGTGTCAGCCCTTCCCATGCGCCTGCGTGCCGCTCCCTAAATTCGGTTTGGGCCAGCACAGGACCTCCGCCTATGGTTTGGCTGATTATCTCGGCCGTATGTTTGGCGCGCTGTAAATCGCTGGAGGCTATGAGATCAAATTGAAAGTTCGCGTCACGTAAGTGTTCCGCAGCTCTCAGAGCTTGCTGGACACCCAAATCAGTGAGCGGAGGATCGGCTTGCCCCTGCCATTTACCCTGAGCATTCCATTCGGATTGACCATGCCGAAGAATTAGTAAATCCACGTGGCCTACCTTTCTAGGGTGCGCATGGAAGAAGCTAACGGATTGGGCGTTAGGGACCGCTCTAAGGAAAGTAGAATTTCTTCATGTCTAAAGTGACACTTCGACTTTTTGCAGGTGCTCGAGAAGCAGCAGGCGCTGGCGCAGTTGAGTACGAAGCCGATAATTTGGCCGGTCTACTTTCTCAAGCAAAAATAGATTTTGGAGAACAATTTTCAGAAATTCTTGACATAAGCCGGATCTGGATTAACGGCGAACCGGTAGAGGGCGATTTCGCGATTTCGAATGGGGATGAAGTTGCCGTACTCCCCCCGGTGTCAGGTGGTTGATGACGGGTTTCACCCGAAAATTGCAGGCTAGATACACCCTGTATCTAGGATCTCCGATCCAGCGTTTCCTTATTTGCGGCGTTCTGCTAACGGCGCTATGGGTTGACTCAATTGTCTTTGGGGTGCTTTTGGTCCTATTTGTAAGCGGGCTACAAGCTTCGCTTGCCAACGAAGCTGTTGCGCTGCGGATCCCTCCGGTTGCATTACTTGCCCTTGTCTCTGCAACCGGGCTTCTAAATGATGGGCGATTTTCGGCTTTAGTGACCTTGGGTGCGATAATTTCGACCCCGATTCTCGCCGGGATTGGTCGAACCGAGGAACAGAAGCTCAGTTCGGAAATCGGTAAAATTTTATCCGCATGGCTACCTTTGGCTCTAATTGCGATGAGTCTTGGGTTGTTGTCTGCACGTGACGCATCCTCTGCAGCCCTGTTTCTTTGCCTAATTTTCTTTCATGACATAGGCCTGTATGTCTCAGTTCGAAGCCAGTCTCAGAAACGATACGTGCCCTTGCTCGCAATGATTGGGAGCTTGGCTTTGTTGTGGACCTCTATCCAAATGGCCGCTACATCTCTCCCGCCGGATGGCTTCGTTCCGATAGCCATCGGCCTTGCTCTCTCTATTTCTGCAGGGCGAGTCGCTATAGCTTTATGGACCAGCGATCCACCGACATCAATTTGTTTGGCGTCTTCATACTTTCTTTCTGCCCCAATATGGACACTTTTTGTCCTATTTTTGGTTCCTTAAAGCAAAAGTCCGTCGTAATCGATTGGAGTCCACGCATTGAGTCGCATACCGTGGTCAGTTGTGACAGACACAGCATTTCACCGAGTGCTTAACGGCTCCATGCGGGGACGAAGAATTGGCGTGCTGTCTATGCACACTTCGCCACTGGACCAAGCGGGTACCGGGGACAGTGGTGGCTTGAATATCTATGTTCGAGAATTGGCTGCGTCCATGGCGCTTAGCGGCATCGACTGCGACATTTACGTTCGTCGTACTAGCCGAGAGGTTCCTGAAATTGTTGAACTTCAGTCTGGCGTTAACGTAATTCAAATCGAAGCCGGGCCTTTTGGGTTAGAGAAAAATGACCTTCCGGCTGTCTCAGATATCTGGGCGGAGAAAGTTGCTGAGTCACTAGGTCGGAGACCGGTGGATGCACTTCATGCTCACTACTGGCTGTCGGCTGTCGTGGGCCACCAACTCAAACATAAGTTTGACCTCCCATTAGCAGTCACTTTCCATACTCTCGGAAAGATTAAAAGCATCGCCGGTGAGCATGAACCAGCGGAACGAATTCGTTCAGAAGACTCTGTTATAGGTTGCGCTGACGTTGTCTTTGCATCGGGCAATGTTGAGGCGGATCAACTCACTTCGCTGTACGACACTCCTCCTAATCGAATAGAAATTTTGACCCCGGGAGTTGACCGATCTTTATTCAAACCTGGGTCGCAAAAAGAGGCTCGAGCGTTACTCGGGATGGACGACCGGCCTGTTCTTCTTTTCGTTGGTCGTATACAAGCTCTCAAAGGTCTAGATGTAGCGATTGAAGCCTTGCCTCTAATTCAGAATTCCAGCGCGCAGCTTGTTGTGGTCGGGGGTTTATCGGGAGACAAAGGCGCAGAAGTTTATAGCGATTTAGAAGCCAGAGTAACCTTGTACGGGTTGCAGTCGCGCGTGCGTTTCATTGAACCACAGCCGCATCATTTGTTGCCGACTTACTACCAAGCTGCTGATATTTGCCTGGTGCCGAGTAGATCTGAGTCTTTCGGACTTGTTGCCCTCGAGGCTGCGGCTTGCGGGACCCCTGTGATTGCGAGTGACGTTGGGGGCTTAAAGGACAACGTTCTAAATGGCAGCACAGGCCTGCTTGTCAATGAAAGAGATCACAAGTCCTTTGCTGGTGCCGTAGACAAATTACTGCTTCAGCCTGAGTTGCGGCATTCGATGGGTCAAAACGGTTCTCAGCGAGCAGCGCTTCATAGTTGGGAAATGGGAGCCAAAACAGCTATCGAAGCCTACGGGCGTCTTATTTCAAGAGAATTGGTTTTCTGCGCGTGACTCGTCGCGCTGCCACCGAGGAGCAATTGCTCTCGATGGAGCAAATGATCGATGAGTGGTTCGCTCAGCAGAAAGCTGAGCTACCGATTCTCCTTGACGTAAGTCGAGACGAAGATATTCCTAGGCGCTGGTACGCCCGCCTCAAGGGCGAAGAACGCGATGTCACAACGGTTTGGCTGACTTTGGGGCAGCGAACCCTTAAGTATGAGACATATTTCTTGCCCTGGCCGGAGACCAACCGCGAACAACTGTTTGAGTTGTTGCTGCGTCGGAACTACGACTTGGTGGGTGCCCAATTTGGCATCGGACCCGAAGAAGCTATTTTTCTGACTGGGGAGCTGCCCTTCCAATCGGTGGACGGAGACGAGTTGGATCGCGTCCTCGGCTCTATCTGGGAGTTCGTAGAACGTTATTGGAGTGCCGCTCTCAAAATTGGGTTTGCCAATTACTTCGTTGACTCGACGGAAAGAGAATGAGAGATATTACAGGCAGTTGCTAGTGACTTCTGACGCTACCGTGGGAGGTATGTCTGAACTGCTGATTGTTGGCGGCGGAAAAATGGGGGCGGCCTTGATAGGCGGCCTGCTTTCCAACGGCTACGAACCACAGGATTTGGTAGTTGCGGAGCTTCAAGAGCAGCGGAGACAGGAGTTATCAGATACCTACGGTGTGAAAGTCAGCGCCGAGATTGAGCCAGCTGAAGCCGCCATAATTTCCACGAAGCCCGAAACAGTTTCGCATGTTGCTGCGAAAATCGCTCAAGCTGGCACAGGGCGACTGCTTTCGATAGCCGCTGGAGTGACTATCTCAACCATTGATCAAGCAACTGGTGGAGAAATTCCGGTTGTGAGGGCGATGCCGAATACGCCTGCTCTTGTTGGGCTTGGCGCTGCGGCGATCTGTGGCAACCCTGCGGCTTCAGAGAAGGATCTTCTATGGGCCGAAAAGATTCTTGGTGCCGTTGGGATCGTGGTACGAACAGAAGAATATTTGATAGATGCTGTAACCGGCCTATCCGGCTCCGGACCTGCGTATTTATTTTTGGTGGCAGAGGCCATGATTGATGCGGGAGTTCTTTCGGGGTTAAGCCGAAATGTCGCGACTCGACTCACAATTCAGACTCTTCTAGGAGCATCGACACTGCTGCTGGAAGGTAAGCCCGCGGCAGAATTGCGGGGTGATGTTACTTCACCGGGCGGTACCACCGCCGCCGGTTTACGCGAGCTGGAGGGCCATGGGCTTCGTTCAGCATTTGCATCTGCGATAGACGCAGCGACTCAGCGTTCTCGAGAACTTGGCGGGAATTAAAGCATGTCAGATTTTCGGACCGTGACTTGTGTCAGCGATTTAGGTATCGAAGATGAATCTGTGGGTCTGGTGCACTCCATTATCAACGATCTTGCACCTGAAGTTCGGGTAATTGATTTAAGTCACCAAATAGAGTCGGGTGATGTTCGCGGAGCAGCGCTGATGGTTGCTAGAAGCGTGCCATATTTGTCCCCCGGTCTTCTGTTGGCATCTGTTGGCAGCCGTTTAGAGAGACCCGCCATCGCAGTTTCAGTAGGTGAAGGCCAGTCGCTTCTTCTAGGGCCAGATAATGGCGTTTTGGGAGCAGCGGTCGCTGTGGTTGGCGGTGCAGAGAAAGCGGTCCAGCTCACTAACACTGAGTTTCATAATTCAAATTCAGGGGTCTTGCATTTAGCTCGAGACGTGCTCGCTCCCGTTGCTGGCCATCTAGCCGCCGGTGTTGAGCTTGAAGAAATGGGAACTCTTATCGATCCCAGTTTGCTTTTACCTTCGCTTATCCCAGTGCCTCGAATCGAAGATGATGGTTCGATTGCGGCCGAGGTTATTTGGGTAAATCGCAGGGGTGGGGCTCAGTTAAACATTGACCGTGAAATACTTTCTCAAACGGGGAATGTATTTATTCTCGAATTCGCTGAAGACCAACGAGTAGTGAAACTTCAACACCCTGAAGATGTCAATCCAGGACAGCTTGCGCTTGTCGATGATGAGTACGGATTACTTGCGATTGCAACGGGCAGGGATGAAGGTATCGTGCCAGCCGAGCTAATCGTTGGCTGCGAAGTTGTTGTCCGGGAGGCAAAGTGAGGCCTGGCACGACGATTCTTTTAGGCGCTTTGCTTGGCTTAATCATCATTGCAGCAACGGTGCAGCTTCTGTTCATAACGCTGTAGGTAATAAAGTGAAAGCACCTTGCGTTTCGGTTAGCGCTTAGCCACCGTTGATGCGAAACTGCTGGATTGAAAGTCGCCTACGTTGCACTAGTAGGAAGCTCTGCAAGAGATCTGATCCGAGGTCTCGACCACTAATAAAAGAGGAGCCCATTGATTATCGCGACTCGATCGAGTCCCTTAGCGCGTTGGCAAGCTGAAGCGGTTTCTTCATTACTAGCGCAACGTGGTGTCGATGTGGAGTTTTTGTTCGTCGCCACTAGCGGCGATAAAGACCAGACGAGGCAAATCCAAGATATGGCTGGTCAAGGCGTCTTTGTCAAAGAGGTGCAAAGGGCAGTTCTTGATGGGCGTGCTGATGCCGCAGTGCACAGCGCCAAAGATTTAAGGTCCACACCAACGCGGGGTCTAAACCTTGTCGGGTTTTTAGAGAGAGGTGATCCACGCGATGCTCTAATTGGCAATCATCTTGATCAAATACCGGAAGGCGGCGTTGTCGCAACTGGCTCTGCACGGCGTCGGGTTCAACTTATGGACCTAAGACCGGATCTTAAATTTGTTGGTTTGCGCGGAAATATAAAGACACGTGTTTCAATTGCGCAAGGCAAAGAAGTTGATGCGGTGGTTGTAGCAATGGCTGCGCTGAACCGTCTGGGGTTAACGGAATTAGCGGACCATATTTTCGCGCCCGATCAAATGGTTCCGCAGGTAGGACAAGGCGCTATTGCCGTCGAATGCCGAGAAGAAGATGAACAGTCAACTGGTCATTTGAGAGCAGTAGTTGATCAGCTGACTGCAAGGTTTGTCACTGCGGAGCGCTCTTACCTTGCCGAACTGGGTGGGGGATGTGAGCTGCCGGTAGGTGCTTATGCCTATGAAGATGAAGGTGTTCTGCGCTTGGACACGGTCTTAGCTTCTACCGATGGGGAAATTGTCTTACGAACCAAGCGTGAGGGCGATGACCCGACGATCCTGGGGGCACAAACAGCTCAAGAACTACTGGCAAGTGGCGGCTATAACATGCTTGCTAGAGGCGGCGGAAACTCTTGAGAAATGACCTGCTTAAAGGTAAGTCGATTGTTGTAACCAGGGCATCTCACCAGAGTGCTGACCTTATTGAGTCTTTGGAAGTCATCGGTGCCGACGTGGTCCCAGCACCTGCCATCGCTATCGTGCCTCCTTTGGATGGAGGCCAACCATTAGACGATGCTCTTCTGCGACTCGAGCGATTTTCATGGGTGGCGTTTACTTCTGCGAATGCCGTCGCAGCAATGACGGCTAGAGCCGAGCGTCGCGGCGTTAGAAAAAAGTTTTCGGGACTCCGTATTGCTGCAGTGGGTCCGGCGACTGCGTCACGAGTTGTTGCCGAGTTTGGCCGCGAGCCTGATCTGGTACCCGTTCGCACTAGTGGGCAAGGTCTTGCTGAGGCGTTTCCTTCACCGACTGCGGATGATCGAATACTGATTCCCGCTGCTTCCGAAGCCCGAACGGAACTTAGAGATGGTCTAGCCTCGAAAGGCTGGGATGTTCATCAAATAGCTGCATATAGAACTGTTCATCCAACTTTGAGCCAAGACTTGTTGTCTCGAGTCGCAGCTGCGGACGTGGTGACGTTCACATCCCCGTCAGCGGTTATTGGTCATCTAAAGCAAACCGCGGGAGTCACTGCTCCACTGGTCGTCGCTATCGGTGATACGACAGCTCAAGAATGTATTACTCAAGGGCTGAAACCGCAGGCTATAGCAGCTACACAATCTGTTGAGTCTTTGGTAGATGCGGTTGTAAGTATTGTTGAACCGGCATGATGACTCCGGCACTAATTTTTGACTTCGACGGAACCATTGTGGACACCGAGACTCCGGCCTTGGAATCGACAGCGAAGATCTGGGCTGATTACGGTCTCGACTTTCCGCTCGATTGGTGGCTTGAGGGAATGGGCACTGATCGCAAATCCAGCTGGGTAAAGGAGCTGGAATATAGATCTGGCGCAACTTTAGACAGCGATGCCTTAATGGCTGAAAGGCAGCGGGTAAAGGACTTGATTACCGAAAAGCAACCCGTTCTTCCAGGAGTTTCAGACCTGATACGCGAAGCGCAAACAAGAGGCATCCAATTGGCTATTGGTTCGAGCTCTCCTCATAGCTGGGTTGATAGGCATTTAAAACGCGTTGGGTTGTTCGATAAGTTTTCTCACATAGTTTGCCGAGATGATGTTGGAGGAGTTTCCAAGCCTGCACCAGATGTCTATGAGCACGCTTTGGAGCTATTGGGCTTAGAAGCAGATCATGCTGTTGTAGTTGAAGACAGTCCAAATGGCTTGAAGGCGGCTATTGCTGCCGGTATGAGGACGATCGTGGTTCCTAATCCCTTAGTCAAGTCGTTGGACTTTACCGGAGCGTATGCACGTTATGAAACTCTTGACGTGATGCCCCCAGGACAGCTTCTTGATATTGCCTTCGACAACATCCTCTCATGATGCTGAGATTATCGGCGCCAATCAATCCCGTTCTGGAATAAGGCGAGCTACTGCCTTGCCTATCTCGTAGACAGATTCTGTGCCCCCAGCATCATTGTTAACCAAGTTGGTTGAGATTCTCATAACCAACTCTGTTAATACGCGCGACTGAATGCCTAAAAGAGTGAAACGTCTCATCAGGCCTGGTTTACCCAAAGCCTTGGTAGCCAATCGGCCCAACCGGTAGTAGTGGTCGTATCTTGAAGCTAATTCTTGTTCGTATAAGCGCAGCTCTAATCCGTCGCCGGTCTTTATCGCAGTGTTGGTTACTGAAGCGGCCAACTTTCCGTTCGTTAATGCAGGCTCAATCCCATCGCCATTAAAAGGGTTGACGCTTCCGGCGGCGTCGCCCACAACCAGCCAATTTGGGCCTGATCGGGGACGGACTGAAGCGCCCATAGGGAGACGCCCGCTTTTTGGTGACATTTCAGGATTGCTAATATCGATCTCCCAATTCTCGGGGATTTGCATAAGCCATTGCTCAAATAGCTGTTGAATTGAACTTGGGTCATTGCCGTGGTGGTGGCTGAGGAGGCCTACGCCTGTGTTAACTGTTCCGTCGCCGACCGGGAATACCCAGCCGTATCCCGGTAGCTGATGGCCATTACCGTCTCTGAGATCAAATACTGATTCGATGATGTCTTCATTGTGTTTTGCGCTAGGGAAATAGCCGCGCATGGCTACACCTTGCGCGTACCGTCGAGTTCTTGCTGTCCCAAGAGCTCTCCCAAACGGAGATAATGGGCCATCCGCGATAATGACAAATTTTGCCCGAACCTCAATAGTGCCTTCTGGCCCACTACCTTCTCCGGAGCCGAGCGCTTGGCACCCTCTAAGGTGTCCGTGCTCAACTATTGGTTGTAGCACTTCAACCCCAGTCCAAACTTGTGCGCCTTCGTTTGCTGCATGATCGATTAACAATTTGTCGAATGTGTTGCGTCTAATGATCAAGCCGTGGCTGGGATGGTCGTGATCGGTGGGCCATCTCAATTCAATGCTTTGCCCATGTGCTGTCATTCGAAGACCGCGATGCTTATGAAACCGTTTGTCTGCTACGTCGATACCCATTTCAGCCAAGTGGCCGACGGCTTTCGGGGTGACAGCATCACCGCACACTCGATCACGTGGCATCACATCTTTCTCGAGTAAAACCACCATGCGTCCCGATTGGGCTGCCCAAAATGCAGCGGCGGAACCGGCAGGGCCTCCGCCGACTACTAAGACCTCGGTGGAAATACGCATAGACATTCGCGCTTCCTCAGGATCGAGATTGTTGACAAACTTTATACTTGCGTGTCGCTGATTCCGGTCTAATGACCGCCACCGCCGCCGCCACCCAGGTCCTTGCCGCCGCCCAGAGCTTCCCACTCGGCGTCACGGATCTCGATTTCTTGCTCAGAGAGCTGTTCTCCACTCAGCATTTCGCGGATGTATCTCGCAACTGAGTAAATCTTGTACTCGGTCAAGGCGCCTCCGAACCCAGGCATGTTGGCACCTGTTTCCCCAGATATGTGCGCTCCGCCTGGGCGGTCTGTCGCACCGTATGGGTTCCCTATGCCTATGCCTTCGGATCCCACGGCCAGCCAGTAAAGCATGTCATCGTCGAGTTTTGGAAAAGTAAGAAGCACTTCGCCGTTGTAGAGAGGCCGACCAACTCCGCCTCCCTCGCTTCCTGCACCATCGCCGCCGTGGCAACTTGCACACTGAGCCGCATAGGTTGCAGCGCCTTCAGTGATAGCAGTTACGGGTTCCGGTGGTGGCTCGGTGAGCTTCACATATACGAATGCCCATAACGGGAGGAAGAACATTACGGGCAAAGCCCACATGGGAATCTTGGTGCGCGTTCGCGCAGCGATCACCCATTCGGGTTCAAGCTGAGTCTCTGTTACCTGCTCGAGCTTGGCGTCCGCTTTGGCAGCGGCGATAACGTCGGCGCTACTCGGCCCTGAGACAGAATCGCCTCCTGCCGCCGCCGCTTCGGGGGTTGCGCCTCCGGCGCTTCCATCATCCTCCAGCAAGCCGAGTGCTATTCGCCTTTGCCTGGAACGCTCTAGTAGATAATCGGGAACTTCGGTCACTTTGTCCTCCGCGAGATAAATGAGGTTTACCTCGCATAGCGGTGCTGTTTAAAGATTAGATGTGTGCGCTCATTAAAGATAGGCCCTACGGGGGGTAGCGCACCAAGTTTGTCAGACACTTCTTTGTTAAGTTGTGCTGAGAATAAAGTTCTTTAAAAAATCCTCGTTTTGGTTCGGCATTCTGTCTTCGACAGTGCCACCATATAGGTCACTCTTGAGTTGTGCATCCGTCGTCGAAGCTTGGTAGAACATCGAACGATCCGGGCGCTCCTCCTGTAGATTTAGACGTGGATTCGCACCCCGTATTCACATAGGGTTAGGTTCTAGGGATCTAACCAAAGTAAGTAAGCACGCACCGATAGTAAGTTCCAGTCAGGAGGGCCCGTGGTCGCACTCGTTACATCAATACTGATCACCGGTCTGATGATTTATGGCGTAGTCGCATATGGAAAGCGGCGCCCCATAGATCGCCGCACCTCATGGGGCGAGGCCATGGTCGGAGCAACTTTTGTGTTCATGCTTTTCATGATGGTCTTTGGGGTGGTGCCAGATCGCTGGGTACGGCTCACAGATAATGAGTGGGGCTGGTCGGTTGAAAGAATGCTTTTCACTGAAGGCCAGTTCATTGATGGAAACCCAATCACTTTTCCTCCGTTCCGTATGGATCTGAAGAAAGTGTCCGACATAGTTGTCGTCGTTGAGCACATTGTTGCCTTAGTTGGGCTTCCTTTCATATGGCTTTGGTGGCAAAAGCGTGATGAGAAAAAGCCGACTGTCGAACCTGTTTCGGACTTCGGTCGTCCTTTGATGAAGGGTAATTGAGATGGCAAAAACTGAAGCCAACCCTCCAATGCCTCGCTTTGTTGACGACTACGTCTTACAAACTGTGGACGCCGATTATTTGGCTGCAGCTGTTAAACCGAAGCAATTTATAAACATTGACCAATCTGAATGCATCCAATGCGAAGGCTGCGTAGATATATGCCCTTGGAAATGCATTCATTACATTGCCGTGGAAGCTATCGACGAAGCGGTAGATGCAGATCTTCCCGGGCTGGATCCAGCTGACAACGCAATATTCATCATCGATGATGATGTTTGCACTCGCTGTGCTCTGTGTGTTGATCGATGCCCGACAGGTGTCATAACACTGGGCAAAGTGGTCGATACCCCTCCAGCTGAAGGCGACACTCACGGTCGGACGCATACCCATGGTTATGCCTACGGAATGCGACTCTGAGGAGCAGACGAAACTAATGGCAAAGAACATCGAAAAGCGTAAACAGTCTCTTCCCGAGAAACTTCAGCAGGGGGCAACAGCTGCCACTGATTGGATGCAAGACAGTCAGTTTTGGACGTCTGTGTTCCGCCCAGGATCTATTTTCCGCAAGGGATATACCGATAGCCCTCGTAACCGGTCTTACGTAATAATGAACAGCGTTCTGTACCACCTGCACCCCGTAAAGGTGAAGCGGCACGCCGTTAAAGTCAGCTACACCCTATGTCTTGGGGGGCTTAGCTTCTTCCTATTTATCCTGCTGACGATCACCGGCATCTTTTTAATGTTCTTTTACCGTCCGACTGCTGCGGCTGCTTGGAGTGATATCGAGTCACTTCATACACAAGTGAGCTTTGGGCTGCTGGTTCGAAATATGCACAGATGGGGAGCACACCTAATGGTTATCTCTGTCTTTTTGCATATGGCGCGTGTCTTCTATCACGGCGCCTATAAAGCTCCGCGGGAGTTCAACTGGGTCGTTGGCGTGATGCTTTTGAAATTGACGCTTCTCTTGTCATTCACTGGTTATCTACTTCCTTGGGATCAGTTGTCCCTTTGGGCGGTAACGGTGGGAACAAACATGATGGGTTTCACTCCGGTCTTTGGTGATCAAGTCCGGTTCGTTCTTTTGGGAGGTAAGCAGATAGGTGCCGAGACCCTCCTCCGATGGTACGTACTTCACGTACTGATGCTTCCATTTACCTTAGTTATATTCCTCGCCATTCACTTCTGGAGAGTCCGCAAAGACGGCGGAATCTCGGGACCGTTATAAGGCCGCGGGTGAAAGTAAATCCATGACCGAAATTCCTGAACATCTTTTAAAGCGAAGCCAAGATGCCAAAGCTAAAGCTGACGGCGACTCGGCCCCACCTCCTCAGAGTGTGGCGCAGTCGGACGATGATGGTGAAACCATTCCGCGATCTTTGTTGGAGCAAAGCCAACAAGAGGGTGCTGCAGCTCCAGCTGGTGGCGGTGTAGCAACAATTGCCCCGCCTGCTATGGCGGGTCCTAGCGGCAACACTCATCGGTTACTTACCGTTGTTAAGTCGGGATCGATTCAAGACGTCAAAGCTAGCCCTGGTGACAAAGTCCACGTATGGCCGCACCTCTTGGCGCCTGAATTCACAGCAGCGCTATTCATCACCGCTTTCACCCTAGTTTTCTCCCTATTTATTAATGCGCCGTTATTAGAGCTGGCGAATCACAATGCGACGCCTAACCCCTCCAAGGCGCCTTGGTACTTCCTAGGTCTTCAAGAGTTGCTAACAATGTTTGATCCAATGATCGCTGGTGTAACGGCACCAGGGATTGTTCTGGTCTTGCTTGGTTTTGCGCCCTACATCGACCGCAATCCTTCTAACGCTCCTGAAGATCGGAAGTTTGCGATTTCAATTCAAACAATTCACCTGATGTTCTGGGCAGTCTTGGTAATTATTGGCTCCTTTTTCAGAGGGCAAGGTTTCAACTTCACTTACCCGTGGGACACAGGGCTCCACGGCATATTCCACCTCTAAGGAGCAGCGCAGTGTCAAGCGGTACGGTCATCGCCATAGCTATCCCTGTGCTCATTGTTTTAGGTGCAGTTGTCGGGTTCACTTCTTTGCGACGCCGAGATGCTGAAGGGTTGGGGCATCTATCTCGCGAGACGAAACAGCGAGATACCAGCGTTTTGACTGCTACGCCAGCTAGCGACGAAGCTAAAGAATTAGAGCGATCTGTTGCGCTTGCCCGAACCGCTAGTGAAGTTGCAGTACCCGAGCCGGCCGCACCGGAAGTTTGGAGTCCACCTGACCCCGAGGAAGTAGGGGTCAGTCGGCGACAGTTCTTGAATCGAGCCTCAATAACCCTAATGACAATGGGTCTTTCCGCATTCGGTGCGGCCAATATTGCGTTCTTGTGGCCGCGACCGACGGCAGGCTTCGGCTCCAAGGTAAAAATCGGAACAATTGCGTCAGTAAATGACGTAATCGCATCTTCCTCGCCGGCGGTTAACTTTTCCTATTTCTCGGAAGCTCAGACGTATCTGCAGCCCTTTCCGATGGATTCCGCTACCCAACAAGCCGCCGAGGCGGTCTATTCAGGCACGGTATTGGAAGGTATCAAGATGGGTTACGTTGCCTTGTGGCAAAAGTGCCCTCACTTGGGATGCAAAGTTCCCGTTTGTGGAACGTCGCAATGGTTCGAGTGCCCATGCCATGGATCCCAGTACAACAGGGTTGGCGAAAAGAAGGTCGGTCCTGCACCACGAGGTATGGATCGATTCCCGGTGATTATTGACGGCGACAAAGTAGTTATTGACACAGGAAGCCCCTCTCAGGGCCCTCCAATTGGTACCGATACAACAGGGCAAGGCCTAGAAGGTCCTCACTGCGCGTAATGATTCTTCTCTCTTTCCCCCAAAGCAGCCACGTGATGGCAGGAGTTCGTAAACCGTGATTTATGCTGCCACCACCGAACGCTCCATTGCGATGGTTCTCCTTGCTGTTGTCGTGGTCGGCTGGGCCATCTATGTCTTTGTAAACATTCGCCGTAGTAAGCGCGAAATCGGCAGTGAAATTGAGCTTGCGGCTAACAGAGGCTCACTGCCAGGTGATGAGGAATTAGAAGGAAGCCGGCTTGAGCAAGTCCAAGCGTTCGGTGTGTTAATGCTTCTGATTATCGCTTTGGTGCTGCCTATTTACTGGCTACGCGAAGGTGGTCGAAGGGCAGGCGCGGAAGTCGGTTTCGGAGAGCGTGCTGCGGCCGCCGGCGAAAGGCTGGCAGAAGAACTCGAGTGTGTCGTATGCCACGGAGCAGACTTAGGCGGAGCAAATTATGCCCCTGTCGTACTGGACATAGGAAACCAGTTTAGTGATGAGGACACGTTCATTGTAAAGACCACATGGCGCGCACCTGCCCTTGATAATGTCTTCACCCGATTTGACACTGATGCAGAAAATCTTGATGAAGTCGACGAGGTACGACAGATCCTGAACTACGGAAGAGGTGTCATGCCTGCATGGGGACTTCCGGGAGGTGGGCCACTTACATCGCAAGAAGTCGACAACATCATCGCATGGCTTTGGCGAGAAAGAATTTCTGACGAGGAGGCCCAAGAGCGAGCACTCTCAGCTAAAGAGAAGGAAATGGCTTCACACCCAGAAAAGTCGGAAGGTCAAGTCCTATTTGAGCTTCACTGTGCGCGTTGCCATACCCCCCGTTGGCCTGCTCGAGGTCCTGCCCAACTACCAAATAACGGTGGCGAAGTAGAAGTTCTACCCGGCCCACCTGGGTCTGGCCGCTATGGGCCGGCGCTAAATAGCGTGAGTTTGCTCCGTCTATTCCCTGACATCGAAGATCAAATGGCGTTTCTAACATCCGGCGCGGCAGACAATGTTGCGTACGGAGAGTTCGCCCGGCTCGGCAACTATGGAATGCCCGGTTTCGGCCGCGTGCTTACCCAGGACGAGTTGCGGGCCATTTCCGAGTACGAGCGTGGGCTGGACCCGGCCGAACAATCAACAGTTCAATTTGTTGAGTTGCACACCGTGAAGGACGACCAATGACGTTGATGGCTTTAGTTGGTTGGGACCCGATTCTTACGGGCTACCTGGCAGTTCTCATCAGTATCTTGGTGCTTTGCGGCTCAACATATCTCTTATTAGCGACCAATCTAGGCGTGAGGCTGGGATTCCTCGTCGCATGGACAGGCCTATGGGCCTGGAATCTGTTGATGGGCATAATTTGGTGGTTCTTTGGAATTGGCTGGGTCGGGGATGGACCTAGTTGGTCTGTGACGCATGTGAGCACCAATCCGGAAACAGTCCCCATTGAATTAGTTCAAGAAATACCGAATGATATTTCAGAGCTTCCTACTGGCGGTTGGGAAATCGTGGTCGAACCTGACGCACGCGCTACAGCAGACTCAGCGGTCGTATGTAGCGGAGCAGATCCACGACGCTTAGAAACAGTAAATACCTGCCTCTTCAGCGCTGCCACTGACTATCAGGTCCATCGTGTAATGCGAGTGGGTGGAGAACGATACCGTCCTCTGGGCATTCCCGATAATGCTGTAACGCAATACTTTATTCCCAGTAGGGGACGGCCTCACTACGCTGCCGTGCAACTCCAGCCCTACAGACCTTCTCCTGAAATTGATCCCAACAGACTCGGTTCAGACGGTAAAGTTCTTCTCCCTGATGCCGTTCTAGATGATGCTGCGCCTCTATACACAGTTGTAATGGTTCGAGATCAGGGCAACTTGCGTCTTCGCCCAGCTTTGGTAACGATCTTTTCTGGGTTGCTCTTCGGTCTAGGTTGTTATCACCTGCACCGACGTGATCAAGCTGTATGGGCGGTCCGTGAAGCGGCTGAGAACTAATATCGGGAAGGGGAAATTGAGATGGAGCAGTATCTCCCGGTTCTAACTCTTGGGGTACTTGGTGTTCTTTTTGTGTTGCTAAGTATTGTTGCTTCGCGTCTCCTTGCACCAGAGCGCAACACTCTCGCAAAGCGCTCACCCTACGAATGCGGGATTACCGACCAAGTAGCTATCCCTGAGCGGTTTCCCGTCAAGTTCTATCTCGTAGCGATGCTATTCATCATGTTCGATATTGAAATTGTCTTTCTGTATCCCTGGGCGGTTGCAAATGATGAGCTGGGACTTTTTGGGCTCGTCGCGATGACCATTTTCGCTGGCATATTCTTCCTTTCGTTCGTTTATGAATTGGCAAAAGGCGGACTCAACTGGGGTCCGGGACGGCGAGCATTGACTCCCGTAAAAAGTCCCGAAAGAACTACCGAATCAACAATTCGTAAAGTTGGGCTTGAGGGCCGGATTGACGCAATTGTCGAAACTGATGATTCAGAGGCGGCGTGATGGCGGATCTCACGGATGTCAAACACAAGTTGGGCTTAGGTGATGACGGTCTAGCCGGTTTAGGCCACAACATCATCACAGCTCCCATCGAAGAGCTTGTGAAGTGGGCCCGGCGTCGCAGTCTCATGCCAGCCACTTTTGGGTTGGCATGTTGCGCCATTGAGATGATGGCTACAGGTACGGCCCACTACGACATGGCGAGATACGGAATGGAAACGTTTCGCGCCTCACCGCGCCAAGCAGATTTAATGATTGTTGCTGGCAGAGTGAGTCAGAAAATGGCCCCGGTTCTAAGACAGATATATGACCAAATGATGGAGCCCAAGTGGGTCATTAGCATGGGCGTCTGTGCCTCAAGCGGCGGGATGTTCAATAACTACGCAATTGTCCAAGGCGTTGACCAGGTCGTTCCTGTGGATATATATGCACCTGGTTGCCCTCCTGGTCCCGAGACCCTGCTTCACGCGATCCTGGCGCTTCACGAAAAAATACGAACTGGAGAGCTAACGCAGCGACGTAAGCAAACTGGCGCTGGCGCCGAAATTGAGTTAGGTCAGGAGCATGCCCCAGACGCGCAGCCAGAACCCGTGATTATTCGCACGGGGGGGCTCTATGAATGAAGATGAGGGGACTGAGGAAACGAAGGATAGTGACCCCGACGTCGGAGAGGATGACCAAGACCCCGATCTAGCATCACCTCGGTTGTATGGCGTTCCCGTAACTGAATCGCATGGCCAAGTTGTCCTACACACCGACAAAAATGGCTACAACGACCTTGTTGGCGCACTAGTCGATGATGGTTTTGGGGTATGTATTGATCTTTGTGGAGCGGATTATTTGGGTAATGAAACTCGCGTGCTACCCGAAGAGGTCACGCCCGAACGCTTCGAAGTTGTCGTAAACCTGCTGGATATCCACGCTGTGCGCCGCATCAGAATCAGAGCTCAGGTTGATGAATCCGATCCCGAGCTCATCAGTATCACACCGTTCTACCCTGGTGCAGAAGCCATGGAACGTGAAGCCATCGACATGTTCGGCTTGCAATTCCAAGGGCATCCGGATCCAACCCCTATCCTCCTTCCCGATGACTGGGAGGGCCACCCTCTTCGCAAAGACTTTGCTATCGGACGTATCCCTGTTCAATTTAAGGCGGTCGAGGGGCG
The DNA here is from genome assembly GCA_002470695.1 of Candidatus Neomicrothrix sp. UBA7388. Lineage (GTDB taxonomy): Bacteria > Actinomycetota > Acidimicrobiia > Acidimicrobiales > Poriferisodalaceae > UBA7388. The sequence goes on along the minus strand of DKNM01000056.1, from coordinate 36,551 downwards.
TTGACTCAATTAGACCACCTTCGTAATGGCGACGCCGTGCTTCGAATGTCGGAAGCTGAAGCGGAGGAACGCGCCGCAGTTGTCGACCCTGACGACGAGCGGATGATCATAAATATGGGTCCCCAGCACCCCTCAACCCACGGCGTGTTGCGGGTAACCATGGAACTACAAGGCGAAGTCGTTCTTAGATCGAAACCAGTTATTGGCTATCTGCACACGGGCATGGAGAAAACAGCCGAAGACCTTACTTTTATGCAGGGACCCACGAATGTGACTCGCATGGATTATGCGTCCCCCCTTTTCACCGAATTGGCTTTTTCGCTCGCAGTTGAAGCGCTTCTTGATGTCGAAATTCCAGAACGAGCAACCTGGATCCGCATGATGATGTGCGAGCTGAACCGGATGTCATCGCATCTTCTTTTCCTAGCGACCAACGGCATGGATCTAGGTGCCGTGGGGATGATGATCTACGGCTGGAGAGAACGAGAAGAAGTACTTCGTTTCTTCGAAAAAGTCACTGGACTCCGAATGAACCATAACTACATTCGGCCAGGGGGTGTCGCAGCGGATCTCCCGGACGGTTGGAGTGAGGATGTAGAAAGCATTCTGTCGATCCTCCCTGAACGCTTAGAGCAGTTCGACGTACTTATGACTGGTCAACCCATCTGGCGGGAGCGGACGCAGGGAATAGGTGTTATCACGACCGAAGAAGCCCTTGCATTAGGTGCAACAGGCCCCATTCTGCGCTCCACTGGATATGCCTGGGATCTTCGAAGGTCCATGCCTTATCTTGCCTACGACGACGTCGATTTCGACATTGTCGTGGGTACCTACGGTGACACATTCGACCGCTACGCAATTAGGTTGAACGAGATTCGTGAGTCGATGCGAATTGTTGAACAGTGCATAGAAAAAATGCCTGACGGCCCATACCGGGCCGAAGATCGTAAAGTAACGCCGCCTCCGCGGGCCCGCATTGACGAGTCCATGGAAGCTCTTATCCACCATTTCAAAATCTTCACCGAAGGCTTCAAGGTGCCGGCAGGTGAGGTTTACACATCGGTCGAGTCACCACGCGGAGAGCTTGGATGTTATTTAGTCTCTGACGGCGGACCGAAACCCCAACGCATGCACATAAGAGCTCCCTCATTTGTCAATCTTCAAACGTTACCGCACATGATTCATGGCGGGCTTTTGGCCGATGCGATTGCAGTTATTTCCTCCATCGATCCGATCATGGGAGAGGTTGACAGATGAGCTTCTTTTCGGACGAGAACACCCGCCTTGCCGAGGAAATCATTAAGCGATATCCGAAAGCTCGATCTGCGATGATTCCACTTCTGCACCTAGCCCAAGAACAAGAGGGGTGGGTCACCGAAGCGGCAATGGCGGAGATCGCCGAATTGGTTGGAACCTCTAGTGCTGAAGTTCTCGGGACATGCTCGTTTTACGAAATGTTTAAGCGCGAGCCTGTAGGTAAGTACCTCATCAATATTTGCACGACCATGTCGTGCGCTTTGATGGGTGCGGCGGATCTCATGCAACACGCGGAAAAAGCTTTAGGTGTGAAATCTGGTGGGACTACCGAAGACGGAATGTTCACTCTCGAAGGAGCCGAATGCCAGGCTGCCTGTACAGAAGCACCATGTCTTCAAGTTAATTACCGACACCGCTATCGAGTCACTGCAGACGAATTTGACGCGATGCTAGCCGAACTGAGTACTCCCGATCCTGGCGTTCCAGAGCATGGGGTTCTTTCTCAAATACGTCAACACATACCTGAGAAGAATACTGTGGGTGCCTTGCCGCCGGAGGAAGTTAACGCTCCTCCTGTCTGGCTGAATACTGAAGAGGACCAATCATGAGTGAAATGTTGGGTACTGAAATCGCCCATGCAGCGGGATTTATTGCGAACGAAACACCCCGCATTGTGACTGCCAGATTTGACTATGAAGACTCCTTTACGCTTGAACGGTACGAAATAACCGGGGGCTACCAAGCGTTGCGGAAAGCGTTGCAGCAAGCACCCGAAGACGTCCATAAAGAAGTCACGAACGCGACTTTGCTTGGGCGAGGCGGAGCTGGTTTCCCGGCCGGTGTTAAGTGGGGATTTTGCCCACCGGGAGTTTGGCCCAGATATTTGGTCGTAAACGGTGATGAATCAGAACCTGGGACCTACAAGGACCGACTTCTGATGGAGTTAGACCCACACCAGCTCATAGAGGGCTGCTTAATTGCTTGCTATGCGGTCGGTCTAAGTCAGTGTTTTCTCTATGTTCGCGGTGAAATGGCCGTCGCTCAAGAACGAATCGCTCGCGCGCTTAACGACGCCTACGAAGCTGGCTACATTGGCCGGAATATTCTTGGAAGCCACTTTTCGGTTGACATCGTCCTCCATTGGGGCGCAGGTGCTTACGTAGTAGGTGAGGAAACAGCGCTAATTGAAAGCCTCGAAGGCAATCGTGGAATGCCTCGTTTAAAGCCGCCCTATTTTCCTGCATCGATTGGTCTCTACGGGCAGCCTACAATCGTTAATAACGTCGAGACGCTCTCGAATCTGCCGTGGATTATCGATAACGGGGCGGATGCGTTTACAAATATTGGCACTGAAACTTCTCCCGGGACTCGCATGGTCGCCGTTAGCGGCCACGTAAAACGTCCAGGTGTCTATGAAATAGTTAATGGGACAACGACATTCAGAGATTTGTTGTATGGACAAGATATGTGTGGCGGTATTCGCGATGACAATCAGCTAAAGGCCTTTGTGCCCGGCGGCGGATCTGCGCCATGGTTCACACCGGACCAATTAGACCTGCCGTTCGAAGCAAGCCAAGTAGGCCCTCAAGGTTCAATGTTGGGCTCCGGGGCGATCATGGTGATGGATGAAACCACTGATATTCCGGCGGCGGCGCTCACTCTCACAAAGTTTTATGCCCACGAGTCATGTGGCAAATGTGTGCCCTGCCGTGAGGGCGGCACATGGTTGGAGCAGATACTAAGAAGAGTCGTAGACGGCAGGGGCAGCCGCCGCGACCTGGATCTACTTATCGAAGTTGGCGAGACTATCTGTCCTGGTGATTTTCCCCACGCCGCTGTCCCTTCAAAGGGCATTGAAGCGAAGCCGTTCCCCTACAAAATGACAACGATCTGCTTCGTTGGACCCTCCGCCTTTGCTCCGATTCATTCGGCACTGACGCTTTTTCGTGAAGAATTCGAAGCCAAAGTTGCAGGGAATGATGATCGGGTATTGATCGAGGTGCCTGTCAATGTCTGATTCAGTTCCTAACGAAGTTTCGGTCAATATTAATGGGGCTGAAGTTCGGGCAAAAGCTGGGGAGATGCTCATAGCAGCAGCCGACCGAGCTGGCGTGCACATTCCGAGATTCTGTTACCACGAGAGAATGTCCTCGGTAGGCATGTGTCGCATGTGTCTAGTCGATGTCGACACTGGCCGAGGGCCGATGCTGCAGCCCTCCTGCATGGTGCCGGTTGCCGAAGGAATGTCGGTCGATACGCAATCCGAAGACACAAAAAGAGCGCAAGAAGGCATTCTTGAGTTCTTATTAGTCAATCATCCACTCGACTGCCCCGTATGCGACAAGGGTGGTGAATGCCCTCTCCAAGATCAAACTATGGCCTATGGACCGGGTGAATCGCGGTTCGTTGAAGAAAAACGGCACTACGAAAAGCCCATCCCAATATCTGATCTAGTTCACTTGGACCGAGAGCGATGCATCCTATGTGATCGTTGTACAAGATTCGCTGACGAGATAGCGGGTGACCCTCTTATCCATTTCACCGAACGTGGGAACTCGACCCAAGTTCTGACTTTTCCGGATGAACCTTTCAGCTCGTACTTTTCGGGTAACACCGTTCAAATATGTCCTGTGGGTGCTCTAACGGCTGCACCATATCGATTTAAAGCGCGCCCTTGGGATTTAGATCAAGTTGAGTCGACGTGCACTACTTGTTCAATGGGTTGTCGTACGGCCGTCCAGTCATCAAGAAATGAATTAGTGCGCTATCTCGGTGTTGATATCGAGTCCGTAAACCATGGTTGGCTGTGCGACAAAGGTCGCTTTAATTTCGAGGCTACGAATAGCGAAGAACGACTTACTGTACCTCTAATCCGCGATCCCAACGATGAGCGTCAATTGCTCGGAAGTGACTGGGGCTCAGCTTTAGCAAATGCTGCTGAAGCAATTTTAGACGCTGGTTCCGATGGTATAGGAATCATCGGAGGCTCCAGGCTTACCAACGAGGATGCATACGCATGGTCGAAACTAGCGCGTTCGATAATTAGAACGGACAACCTTGATGCCCAACTAGGCGATGGTCTTCCAGCTGAACTTGTGCATAGCCTTCCGCCTGCAACGATCGCGGATGCATGTGAAGCTGACACTGTACTTGTGGTGGGCCCCGACCTTAAAGAAGAGCTTGCAATTTTGCATCTTCGGCTTCGTGGAGCTGCGACCAAAGGTCACACTAAAGTAGTTGAAATTAATGCAGCGCCCAGTGGTTGCGAGCCTTATGTAGAACGCGCGATTAGATGCGGTTCTGGCGAAGCGGCAAAATATCTGGGTGAGATCTTAAATAGTGACGATGACCTTGCTACTCGGCTTCGCGAAGGATCAGTAGTAGCAGTTGTAGGGCGCTCTTCCATGGCTGAGTCCGATCACTCTTCAATAGCGGTTGCCGCTCTTATTCGAGATGAATTACCCCACGCCACCTTTCTTACCGCTTTGCGTCGAGGCAATGTTCGAGGAGCACTTGACATGGGCCTGGCGCCTGGCGTCCTCCCAGGACGAACAGCGATAGATAATCCTTCTAGCGCACTCGACGACATCTGGGGATACACGCCCTCGATGAAGGGCCTGGACACAACTGGAATGCTCCAAGCGGCAGCTGAAGGCAAGATTCGCACGTTGGTTCTCTTGGGCGCCGACCCGCTCTCCGACTTCCCGGACCGTAATCTTGCTGCTGAAGCGATACAACGCGCAGAAACAGTCATATCCCTCGATAATTTTTTAACGGCCTCATCTGCGCAGGCAGACATTATTTTGCCTACAACGGCTTATGGAGAACAGGGCGGTACCACCACTAATCTAGAAGGACGGATCAGCCGTCTCACCCAAAAAATAACTCCTCCAGGTTCGGTGCGTGACGATTGGATGATTGCCACCGAGCTGGCCTGGCGCTTAGGCGGCGACTTAAATTTGACATCAAAAGAACAAATATGGCGTGAAATTGAGCAAGTAGCTCCCAGCCACGCTGGCGTCACTGTTGAAAGAATTATGAGCGAAGAAGCACGTGAAGGGATTCTCGTGCAAGAGAGCTCGGTTGAATATATATTCCCCTCCGTTCAAGAACCCCCGATTGCAGATGGATATGGCCTCCGGCTCATTAGCGGTCGCAAATTGTGGGACGCGTCAACCACAACCTCAATGAGCCCTTCTCTCCGGCCTCTTGCAGAAGCTCCGGTGCTAAAAGTGCATCCGACTGATCTCCAACGTCTAGGAATCTTAAGTGGCAGTGACGTTCGCGTGATCTCGACTCGCTCAACTGAGAATCTCAAAGCCGTAGCAGATGAGAGTCTTGAACGAGGTACCGCTTTGCTCCCATTCAACCAACCGGGGTTTGGAGCGAATCGATTTATCGATGCGACCGCTGCGGTGAATGACATCAGGATTGAAACGTTATGAACGGCGATCCGCTCTATCTCGATGGCGTCGATCTTGGCGACTTGGGAGTAATGGCGCTCAAAGTTGTTATAGCGTTTGTGTTCCTATTAGTCGCAACCATGTTCATGGTTTGGTTTGAACGCAAGCTTATTTCCGACATGCAAAATCGAATCGGACCGAATGTCGCTGGGCCTTGGGGGTTACTCCAAACTTTCGCGGATGGTGTCAAGTTTTTCTTCAAGGAAGATCTTCGACCGGAAAATGCGGACCCGCTCGTGTTTCGCTTAGCCCCATACATATCTGCGGTCACAGCCTTCCTATCCTTTGCAGTTGTCCCGATAGGAGGATCATTTGGTGATGGTTCTTCCGGAACCGTCACTATTTTCGGACGCGAAACATTCCTTCAAGTTGCGGATCCGCCAATTGGAATTCTCTTACTTCTCGCAATGTCCTCAATTGCCGTGTACGGAGTGATGCTTGCAGGATGGGCATCAGGCTCTAAATACCCTCTTATAGGTTCCGTCCGAGCGTCAGCGCAGGCGATTTCCTACGAAGCGGCGCTAGGAATGGCAACAGTAGTCGTGGTGGTCTTAGCCGGCACCTTGTCAACACACGGAATCGTAGAAGCTCAAGCTGGAGGCATCACTAGGTGGTTTGTTGTTTCCTCAGGCATTGTTCCCTTCATTGTTTTCTTGATTGCTGCCACTGCTGAGTTGAACCGCCCACCGTTCGACTTAGTTGAGGCGGAACAAGAACTCGTGGGTGGTTTCCACACCGAATACTCATCGATTCGATTCGCATTGTTTTTCCTGGCTGAATTCATGAATGTCATAACCATGTCAGCAATCATGGTCACTCTCTTCTTCGGCGGCCCGGCTGGTCCAATTTTCTTTGGTATGACTTGGTTCTGGCCGACAATATGGTTCTTGCTTAAAGTCCTTGCGTTCCTTTTCGTATTTGTGTGGTTCAGAGCAACTCTTCCCCGACTTCGATACGACCAACTAATGCACTTGGGATGGAAAGTGTTGATTCCGCTGATTCTCTTTTGGCTTATGTTTATAAGCCTCAAGGAGCTTCGCGCTGCTTACGACTGGAACTGGGTGGCTACATACGGTGCTGCTCTTATCGCTCTTCTTGCTGGCACAGCGCTGCTGGTTGCAGGTCTTCGCGCCGGCGATCGAGCATATGAAGACGAAATGGAGGACGTCTAATGGGATATCTGGACGGCTTCAAAGTAACGTTCAAAAAGCTTTTCGAGGAACGAGTCACCACCGAATACCCTAAAGAAAAACGTCCCAAGCCACCTAGATTCCACGGTCGTCATGTTCTCAATCGGTACGAGGACGGCATGGAAAAATGCATAGGTTGCGAACTCTGCGCCGGAGTCTGCCCAGCTAAATGTATCTACGTGCGCGGTGCAGATAACCCTGAAACAGAACCGGTCTCACCAGGAGAGCGATATGGGTACGTATATGAGATCAACTACCTCCGTTGTATTCACTGCGATCTTTGTGTAGAGGCATGCCCAACGGAAGCAATTACCGAATCAAAATTATTTGAGTTCAGCTTTGCTAACCGATCAGACGCTATTTACACAAAAGACGAGTTGGTTGTCGACGATGATGGCCAACCCAAGCGCCAACCATGGGAACTGTGGCACGACGGTGACGACCTTGCTACCTCGGGCTGGATGCGTGCCACCGCTCCATCAGGAAACCCGGATTATCAAAATCGAGTCGGATGGAGCGGTGAACTTGGATATGGAGTTCGTGCTCCCGAAACCGGCCAACAAGAAAAATTCCCTGAACTTTCCGATCTGGACTTCTTGACTGAGGATCAAGCAGAGGAACAGCACTAATGGTGGATCCAATAGTCTTTTTCATAGCGTCGGCAATCTGTCTCACGGGCGCATTTGGCGTCATCCTCGCTCGCAACCCTGTCCATTCTGCCCTAATGCTCGTAATGACGCTTTTTGGTATAGCTGTCCAATTCGTTGCTCAAGAGGCTCACTTCTTGGCTGCGGTTCAGGTGATTGTTTACGCTGGCGCGATAGTTGTCCTTTTTCTATTCGTCATCATGCTTTTGGGAGTCGATAAAGCTCAGAATCTTGAATTATCTATTCTGCCTGTTCAACGTTGGGCAGCGCTCACCTTTGGAGCTGGATCTCTGGCTGTTCTGACGGCGTTCATTGTCAATGTTAGAGAGCCAGTAACTGGAGCTGAATCAGTCGGGGGAATCGCGACCGGATCTGAAAACGTCCGACTGTTGGCTCGATCGCTATTTTCAGACTACGTCTACGCCTTCGAGTTGACGTCTCTGCTGCTTGTTATTGCTGTGATTGGAGCGGTTGTTCTCGCTCGAAAGCCTAAAGACACGGAAATGGTCTCTAGCGATAGCGAGAGATCAATCTGATGGAAATTACGACAGGCTGGTATCTAGTACTAGGCGCACTACTTTTTGTTATTGGTGGAACGGGTCTGTTGATTCGACGCAACCCACTTGTCATGCTGATGTGCGTTGAATTGATGCTTAATGGAGTCAACCTAACCTTTGTGGCCTTTGCCCAAAGGCTCAACGACATTGGCGGTCAAACCGTAGTTTTTTTCGTACTTGTTGTCGCCGCTGCAGAAGTGGTTGTCGGATTAGGCCTCGTAGTAGCCATCCTGCGACGCCAGCCCGGCACAACGGCCGACGACCTATCGGCGCTAAAGGGGTGATCGAGTGGTCGAACTAGTCTGGCTGATCCCCGCGCTACCCCTCATCGGGTTTCTAATTCTACTTCTCGTCGGAAGTCGCATCGGAGAGCCACGTGCTGGCTGGGTCGCGACGACGGCCGCCGCAGGATCTTTCTTAGCAGCTGTCGTTGTTCTCGCTGGCCTCTTAGGAAAAGACGCTCACTCTGGCGACCGCTCATACGAGCTAGTTCTATTTCAGTGGCTTCCTTCGGGCTCTTTGAAAGTTGAAGCTGGCTTTTTAGTCGACCCGCTGTCGATCACCATGGCTTTATTCGTGACCGGCGTCGGTGCGCTAATTCATCTCTACTCGATTGGCTATATGCACGGGGATCCAAAGTACTCAAAGTTTTTTCTGTACTTAAATCTTTTCCTTTTCTCGATGTTGATGCTTGTCTTCGGAAACAACCTGGTGGTGACTTTCCTAGGCTGGGAAGGAGTAGGGGCGTGCTCATACTTCCTGATCTCCTTCTGGCACCGTCGTGAATCCGCAGCGACGGCAGGCAAAAAAGCTTTTGTTACCAACCGTGTCGGTGACTGGGGTTTCATGGTCGCCACCTTTGCAATTTGGTCCGCCCTAGGCACGGTCACCTACACCGAAATTGCTTCTTCTCCAGCGATGTCAGCAGCAGCAGGAACTGCCGTGTCGCTGCTGCTATTTGTAGCAGCGGCAGGAAAATCTGCTCAACTCCCGCTGTACGTATGGTTGCCAGACGCAATGGAGGGGCCAACACCTGTCTCGGCGATGGTTCACGCTGCAACAATGGTTACTTCAGGTGTGTACCTCTTGGTGCGAATGAATGGCTTACTAACCGATGATGCGCTCTTGGTCATCGCAGTCATAGGTGCTGCAACGGCGCTGTTCGCTGCTCTATCGGCGGTCGCTCAGCACGACATCAAGAAAGTTTTGGCCTACTCGACTATCAGCCAGCTCGGTTTCATGTTTCTTGCCATAGGTTCTGGAGCTTACGTAGCAGCAATCTTTCATGTCATCACACACGCTTTCTTCAAGGCACTCCTGTTCTTAGGCTCTGGATCAGTAATCCACGGCATGCACGATGAACAGGACATGAGAAAAATGGGAGCCTTGCGGGCATTGATGCCAATAACAGCGGGAACTTTTATAGTTGGATGGCTGGCAATAGCTGGCGTACCCCCATTCTCCGGGTTTTGGTCCAAAGATGAGATATTGCTTGCAGCATGGGAACAGAAGAACATAGGCCCGCTTCTGTGGTTCGTGGGATTAGTAACCGCGTTGCTGACCGCCTACTACATGACCAGGCAAGTAATTTTAGTTTTTTTCGGAGAGCAGCGATGGGATGAGGATGTCCATCCGCATGAGTCCAGCTGGACTATGACATTGCCCTTGTGTTTGTTGGCCGGAGCAGCGATTGTCGGCGGAGGCATAAATTTGCCGTTGGTCAAAGAATGGCTAGTGCTGGAACACTTCTTGGAACCAATCTTTGCTCACCCGCACCACTTTTCCTCAGGCACATCGACAAAGGTTGTCCTAGCGGTTATATCCGTCGTTATCGGAGTGTTAGGCATCACTATCGCAACTCTCGCGTGGCTGTTTCGCCGGATACCCACAGAACAACTTGAACCAGAATTCCTTGAAAACGCCATGTACGTAGATTCGACCTATGCGCGAGTTGTAAGTGGTCCGGGCACTTCTAGTTTCCAAAAAGCCGCTGATTTCGACAAAGGGGTGGTTGATGGAGCCGTTAATGGTGTGGGCGCCGCAGTTAGAAAATTAGGTCAGTTAATTCAGCCGGCTCAGTCCGGCTACATGCGTAACTACGCAACCGGTGTGGCTATTGGCGCTCTCATGATTTTAGTTGTATTGGCATGGGGGCTACTTCTGTGATTCAAGCTTTAGCGGCTCAAACTGAGGCGTCTTTCCCTGTGCTTAACGCGCTCATAATCGTGCCGATAGTTGGCGCGCTTGTCGTGACACTGCTTCCTAAAAGCAGGCCTGAGTTGATGAGACCTGTAGGGGCAATTTTCTCGGCAATAGCGGGGGCATTATCTCTTTATGTCATGGCGGAATTTTCGATTAGCCAGTCCGACTTCCAGTTCCAGTCAATCCAATCTTGGATTCCCAGTTTGGGCATCAACTGGCACGTGGGCGTAGATGGCATTTCACTCTGGCTAGTCGTACTTACTGGACTTATTACGCCTCTAGTCCTGGTAGCAGTAGACCCTCATCACGATCCGAAACCATATACCGCTTGGCTTCTACTACTTCAGGCTGGATCTTTTGGCGCCTTTATGGCGCTTGACCTTTTCTTGTTCTTTGTGATGTTCGAAATCGTGTTGGTGCCGATGTACATGCTCATTGGCGGGTGGGGTTACGACGATCGCCGATACGCAGCGACGAAATTCTTTCTCTACACAATGGCGGGCTCCGCTCTCATGCTTGTTGCGATTGTCAGCGTGGCAACGTTGAGCGCAGGTGACCAAGGAATTACTTTCAGCGTTATTGAATTGGCTGAACGTCAAGCACTTTCGACCAATACAGCGCGTCTCTGTTTCTTGGCTTTTGCATTGGCGTTCGTAATTAAAGTTCCTATCTTTCCGGTTCATACTTGGCTTCCGGATGCTCACACCCAGGCGCCCACGGCAGGCTCGGTAGTGCTGGCAGCAGTGATGTTGAAGCTAGGAACCTACGGTTTGATGCGCTTTGGCCTCTACCTTTTCCCGGAAGCATCGGTTTGGGCGGCTCCCACCCTCGCAACGCTTGGTGTAGTGGGCGTTATTTACGGGGCAATCGTCGCCACGATGCAAAAAGACTTGAAGAGACTCGTTGCGTATTCCTCGGTGGCGCATATGGGATTTATTGTCCTGGGCATTTTTGCCTTCACCACTCAAAGTTTGGAAGGCGGTGTGTTGCAAATGGTCAACCACGGCATTTCCACCGGCGCCTTATTTCTCCTCGTGGGGATGCTCTATGAGAGAAGAAAGACGCGCGCTATAGACGAAATGAGCGGAATCCAGTCGGCAGCGCCCATTTTCGCCGGCTTCTTTACCCTCGTGATGCTTTCATCCATAGGAGTACCGGGCCTCAATGGATTTGTTGGCGAATTTCTCGTGCTCATAGGCTCTTACGACACAAGGCGCTGGTGGACCATTGTTGCGGCGACTGGCGTCATTCTTGCAGCCCTCTATCTGCTTTGGGCATACCAGCGTGTCTTCCACGGTGAACCGACCTCAGAAGATGAAAAGACCCAAGACTTAACCCTTAAGGAGGGTCTCATTCTGGCGCCATTTGTCGCGGCCATAGTCTTTCTCGGTCTATACCCGAAACCGCTTCTTGAGCGCATAGAGCCAGCTGTTGAAGAACTAATTGCGCACTTAGAAATCCATTCTGATTATGTCCAACCACAGCTGGGCGATCCCGTGGTGTTAGAAGAAAACCACCATCAAGACAGTCACGCAGGGGAGGACGACCACTAATGTTTGCTCCCCAGCTTCTCGGTTTTGTGAGCCCTTCAATTAACTGGTGGGCCCTGCTGCCCCAGATGATTCTCTTGGGCGCTGCACTCTTGATCTTGTTGTTAAGTTCTCTCGCGCCTCGCCGCTCTTCAACTACTTTTGCAACCGTAACCACATTGAGTGCCGCGATTACCGCTTATTTCGTGTCGATCGGCTTGTGGTACGACGTCGAGCGTGAAGGGGCATCTTCCTCCATCGCAAGTGCTTTCGGAGTTGACGGTTTCAGCATCTTTTTCACGATGCTCATATTGATAGCACTGGCCATCACAGCCTTGTTATCTCACCATTACCTCGACCGCGAAGGAATCGACCCGCCCGAATTCCATGCACTTTTGCTTTGCTCGGCTGCAGGAGCCATTGTCATGGCCGCTGCGAATGATCTTGTTGTCATGTTTCTCGGCTTGGAAGCGCTATCGATCGCCATTTATGTGATGATTGCGATGCACAGCAGGCGCTCAGAGGCTCGGGAATCGGCAGTCAAATATTTTGTTCTAGGTGCCTTTAGCTCCGCTTTCCTGCTCTACGGCATCGCTCTCACCTATGGCGCTACTGGTTCGACCAACTTGGTTCACGTCCGAGAATATTTGGACGCAGTTGTCTTCAGAGATCAGCACATGCTTATGGCGGCAATGGGGCTATTGCTAGTGGGTCTTTCTTTCAAGGTAGCCGCAGCACCTTTCCACTTTTGGGCTCCCGACGTTTATCAAGGAGCTCCTAGCCCTGTTACGGGGTGGATGGCCTCAATAGCCAAAGCCGCTGGTTTCGCAGCGCTGCTCCGTATTTTCTTTGCTGCGTTTGCGAGCCATGACTCTGACTGGTCCCCGGTAGTAGCTGTTCTGGCATTTGTAACTTTGGTGGTGGGGGCTGTCATGGCGATCCTGCAAACGGATGTGAAGCGGATGCTTGCCTTTTCATCAATTAGCCATGCTGGTTATGTGCTTGTAGCCGTTCAATCAGCCAGCAATGATGGCACTGCGGCTGCCCTCTTCTACTTATTTACATATACCTTGATGGTGCTTGGGACGTTCGCAGTGGTAGGAGCGATGGGGAGTGATGATGATCACCCCTTGACGAGGTATGCGGGATTAGGTCGCTCTAAGCCTCTGATAGCTCTCTCACTTACTGCCTTATTGCTCGCTCAAGCTGGTGTTCCAACTACCTCTGGGTTTATTGCGAAATTCCAGGTCATATCAGCGGCGGTTAGCAATCAAAGTTATTTCTTAGCTGGCGCGGCGATGGTGACTGCTGTCATCGGCGCCTTTATGTATCTCAGAATAATTATGACGATGTATGTCGTTGACGATGACGAAAGTGGACCATCACCGGTTTGGCACTGGACTACCTCGACGGTTGTTCTAGGCACTGTGATCTTCACTATGGTGTTGGGGTTGGTGCCCCAATTCCTCATCGAATTTGCAGAACAAGCTGTCCCGATACTGATCCGAGGGTGAGGTCGCAAACAATGTTTAATAGCCACGGGGAGCTCCCCAGACGAAGAATCAAGAATCGTGTCAAAGAATCACGTCTTTTGTCCCAAATGCACGATAACTTTCACTACGTCCGAAGCCTGCGGATTGAGGCGCCGCGTTGGGTTTTGGCAACTACTAAAACCCCTAACTAGTCTCGTTAATCGTGTCGGAATTACTTCGGAGTTACCTGACTGTCGGCATCTTCGGTGTTGCGGCTATTGCGATGGCAGGAGCCATGCTCACCATCGCTAGGATCCTTCGTCCCCAGCGCCCAACCCGCCAGAAGTTGATTGCATACGAAAGCGGAGTTGATCCTGTTGGTGGTGACTGGGCACAAAGCCAAATTCGTTACTACGTCTTCGCTGTTCTCTTTGTCCTGTTTGATGTCGAAGCGGTCTTCATTTTCCCGTGGGCCACTCGCTTGGAGGTCTACGGCCTCTTTGGGTTGGTTGAAATGGCGATCTTTATCTTCATTCTCGTACTCGGCTTGTTTTACGCGTGGCGCAAGGGAGTACTGAGATGGGTTTAAGGAAGGCGAACTAATGGGTCTTATCGACAAAGGCAAGATGCCGAAACCCCTCAGCTGGCTCCTCAACTTTGGCCGTGCCCGCTCCCTTTGGGTCTACCAATGGGGGCTGGCATGCTGCGCTATCGAAATGGGAGCGGCTTTCGGATCTCCGCGCTACGACGTTATGAGGCTTGGCGTAATCCCTTTCCCTGCCAGCCCAAGGCAAGCCGACCTCGTCGTGATTTCGGGCACAGTCACCGACAAGATGTCTCCAGTAATCCTGCGACTATATGAGCAGATGCCAGAACCTAAGTACGTGATTTCAATGGGCTCCTGCGCTAATTGTGGCGGCCCTTATTGGGATAGCTACTCAGTAACCAAAGGGGTTGACCAGCTAATCCCTGTTGATGTTTATGTGCCCGGCTGTCCCCCGCGCCCGGAAGCGCTGCTAGAGGGAATTGTGTTACTTCAGGAACGGATCCAATCCGAAGACATAACTGAAAAGTGGCGCGGCGAGCCGATCGTTGTGGAGGGTTGAGCGAATGACCGACGAAACTCCACCCGACGAAACTCAAAAAATCGACGAGGAGCGAGATGCTCTTCTCGCTGATTTGTCCGAAGGTCTTAACGAAATCCTTATAGAGTCGCACCTGCGTCCCCATGAAGATCTTTGGATTCGGGTAGATAAGAACCATTGGCAAGACGCCGCGCAAATAGCGAAATCTATGGGCTTTGCATATTTTGGTTTTATTTCCGCTATCGATTGGCAATTAGCTCCCGAAGGGCGCTACGAAGACACGGAATTTGATGGAGGGTTGGACGAAGAGGAAGATCCTGTTGAGCCCGATAACTCCACTGGGTATGCCGGAGGCGAAACTCGATTCCAACTTCTCATGCAGCTTTACTCCCTAGAAAGACAACTGGGGCTAGTCGTTAAAGCTGACCTAGGTGACGATATGACAGTTGACTCTGTGAGAGAGGTATTCCCTGGCGCAGACTGGCATGAGCGGGAAACCCACGAAATGTTTGGAATATCATTCGCGGGGCACCCCACCTTGCAACCTTTGTATCTGCCGACTGAATTCGAAGGTCACCCGCTGCGGAAAGATTTTCCCCTGTTAGCGCGACAAGTTAAACCTTGGCCCGGTGTCGTAGATATCGAAGAGATCCCTGAACACCTTGAAGCCCAACTCGAAGCAGAAGTTATGGCTGCCTTTGAAGCAAATGGAGGTGCGTCGTGACGGCCACTTCGGATCGTGAACAAATGGCGTACGTGAGTGCTCAAGCGGCAGATGCGCGCGTCAATGTTGAGCTTGATACCGGTGATATGACCCTAAATATTGGGCCACAACATCCCGCGACTCACGGAACTCTGCGAATAGCTTGTCAGTTGGACGGTGAACAAGTAGTAGTGGCAGAGCCGATCATGGGATACATGCATCGGGGGTATGAAAAACTCTGTGAAGTTCGAACTTACCCTCAATGCACAACGCTGATCAATAGAATTGACTGGTTGGGCAGCTTCGCAAACGAAGTTCCATTTATCCTGGCAGCTGAACGTCTCATGGAAGTGGAAGCTCCCCCTAGAGCCCAATGGATCAGAACCATTTTGTTCGAGTTGAGCCGTATAGCGAATCTGGCACTCTTCCTCGGAGATATGGGTGTGCAGATTGGCGCCCTCACTCCCGTCTTCTTCGCTTTTAGAGACCGAGAGCGGGTTTTAAATCAGATAGAAGAGGTAACTGGCGGTCGATTCCACCCTAATTTCGACAGAATTGGTGGGTTGAAGGATGATCTACCCAAAGGCTGGATTGAAGAAACCCACGCAGTAATGATCAAAATGCGAACCTTCTGCGACGAGATGGAAGATCTGCTTGTAGGGAACGAAATTTTCCAAGCACGCTGTCGAGGGGTCGGAGTAATCCCATCCGACGTAGCACTTGGATATGGGCTCTCCGGCGCCAATCTCCGAGCGAGTGGAGTCGACTGGGATTTAAGGCGAGACGCAAATCCCGGGCTTGCCTGGAATGAAGTCGACTGGAAGGTTTGGACTCATCCGGATGGCGATTCTTTCGCCCGCTACTGGGTTCGCCTCCAAGAGACCCGAGAAGCAACCCGAATAGTCGACCAACTTTTAGGCGGAATCCCGAGCGGTCCGATCATGGCCAAAGTGCCTAGAATCATCAAAGTTCCTGCTGGCGAAGCTTACCTCTCAACCGAAAACCCTCTGGGCGAAATGGGATACTACGTCGTGAGCAAAGGGGACTTGGGGCCATTCAGAGTGAAGATAAGAACCCCGAGTTTCAACAATATTTCGGTTGTTCCGTGGGTTATGAAGGGCGTATATGTGCCTGACGTAATTACGATTCTGGGTTCCCTCTATTTCATCTTGGGGGACATTGATCGTTGATGTCATTACTAGCGCTTGCTTACTGGCAGGAGACCGGTATCAAACTGGGGTTAGCTTTGGCTGTAATCCCCACGACCTCTTTGGTCCTCGTATACCTGTTCCTTTTCAAAATGATGGCATTCATGCAGAGTCGCCTTGGCCCTAATGACACCGGCCCATATGGAAGCCTGCAGTTGATTGCAGAAGCCATCAAGTTCCTACAAAAAGAAGATATCCATCCAGCGCAGGCCGATCGCCGGGTATTCCGGATGGCCCCAGTTGTCGTGCTCGCTTCTACGTTTTTGCTTTATGTAGTCCTCCCTGCAGGCCCTGATGCGGTAGTCGAGAATCTCGATACGGGAGTCTTCTACGCCATGGCAGTTTCCTCGCTGTCGGTTCTCGGTATTTTGATGGCAGGTTGGGCATCTGCAAACAAATACGCTCTCTTGGGCGGGTTACGTGCTGCAGGTCAGCTGATTGCTTACGAGCTTCCGTTAATTCTGGCGGTTATGGGAGTCGTTGTTCAGGCTGAAAGTCTGAACCTTCAGCGAATCGTAGAAGCTCAAGCGACGGGCGAGATCTTTGGCTTTGGCGCTATTGGCAACCCATTTATCCTGACCCAATTTCTAGCGTTCTTGATATTTATGATCGCCGCTCAAGCGGAACTTACCCAAACACCATTCGATATGCCCGTTGCTGAAACTGAACTGGTCGGTGGCTTTCATATCGAATACACAGGCTTTCGATTCTTACTTTTCTTCATGGCTGAGTTCGGAACAGCCTTTGCATTTGCGGCGTTGGCATCGGTTATGTTCCTCGGAGGTTGGTGGATTCCCGGTTTCGATGTTGATGACAACATATTGAATATCCTTGGCCCAGGCGTGATGCTCGGGAAAATCTTGCTGATCTCATTCTTCATTTTCTGGGTGCGCTTCACATACCCACGCCTCAGAGAAGACCAACTTCAGAAATTCGCATGGAAAGTGTTAATCCCCCTCGCTTTAGCAAACATTGTGCTAACAGGAATATTTAAGGTGGTCTTCTAATGCCACAGCTCCCCGGTCTAATTAAAGGTTTGGGTGTCACAGCTCGAACAGCTGGCCGCACCTTGTTCCCGAAGAGGGGTTGGAAAACGCTGATCCCCGCCCCTCAAAAAGGTGCGGTGACCGTCCAATACCCGCATGAAAAAGAGGCCCCACCTGATCGCGCTCGAGGAGTAATCGCACTCCACGAAGAAAACTGCACAGCGTGCATGTTGTGCTCTAGGTCTTGCCCTGATTGGTGCATTTATATCGAAGGCCACAAAGTTAAGGCGCCGCCGAGAAGGGAAGGTGGCAAGCCCCGTACGGTCAATATGCTTGACCGCTTCGATATCGACTATGCGCTATGTATGTATTGCGGTATCTGCGTCGAAGTTTGTCCGTTTGATGCTCTCTTTTGGACACCGGAGTACGAATACAGTGAACCTCGTATAGCTGACTTGCTCCACGACAAAGACCGATTAGGTGAGTGGATGGAAACAGTCCCTGACTTCCTTGACTATGAAGCGGGCTCTGAGCAAAAAGTTAGAAAGGTCCCGAGGTAAGGCCATATGGTCGCTCAAAATATTTTCTTCGGGATCCTTGCGGCTGTGGTTGTCGTTTCGGCTTTGCGAATGGTGACTACGAAAAACATTGTTCATGCTGCTCTCTATTTGGTCGCGGTTCTCGCTGGTCTTGGCGCTCTATATGTTCTCTTAACGGCAGAGTTTGTGGCCACGACGCAAGTTCTTGTCTACATCGGCGCAGTTATGGTGCTTTTTTTGTTCGGCATCATGCTTACCAAAGCGCCGTTAGGTGACATGATGCAAATGACGGGTAAGCAATGGCCGATAGCAGCTCTAGTTGCTTTGCTTCTTGGGGGTGTGACCGTCTATGCGTTGCTTGACCGATTTGGATCCGACCGGCTCGTTATGGATGGCCCGGTGTACAAAACAGCCGACGTGTCTGATGAAGTCTTTTCTACCTACATAATTCCCTTCGAAGCGGTCTCCGTTCTTCTGTTAGCTGCGCTAATCGGCGCGATTGTTTTAGCGAGAAAGGACTGATGTGTTACTTAACCAGTTCTTGATTCTGGGCGCAGTCCTGTTTTCGGTAGGTGTCTACGGTGTGCTAGCGCGTCGAAACGGCGTGATGGTGCTCATGTCTATTGAGTTGATGCTAAACGCTGTCAATATCAATCTGGTCGTCTTTGGCGTGCAACACGGCGTCGTGTCGGGCCAAGTATTTGCATTATTCATTATTGCGGTGGCTGCTGCAGAGGTAGGGGTCGGGTTGGCCATCGTTCTTCTCCTCTACCGCAATCGAACCAGCATCGATGTCGAAGACTTCGATCTCATGCGTGGATAGGGCGGCACTATGTGGATGTTAGAAAATGCTTTCCTTATCCCTCTTGTTCCAACGATTTCTTTCGTTGTAATACTCTTTTTCGGTAAGAAATTTATCGGCGCGGATCGAGTTCATGTCGTAGGGATTGGGGCGCTTGGTCTCGTCTGGATTTTGTCTGCAGTTGCGGCATTCCAGTGGATTCAAAGAGTCGAAGATCCACCTCCCGACGCTGTCGTCAAAATAGAACATCACGATGATCATGGTGATGCCCATGCGGGTGATGATCATGGTGATGCCCATGCGGGTGATGCCCATGCGGGTGATGAT
>DKNM01000056.1:6940-17236 GCA_002470695.1 Candidatus Neomicrothrix sp. UBA7388 | reverse complement strand
GTGATGATCATGGTGATGCCCATGGCGGGGGACATGCGGGCGATGGCCATGGTGGAGGACACTCAAGTCCTCTTATACGGCCCGTAATCTCGACCTTTTCACAATGGTGGTCCAATTCCGGCATTGACTTTGCGGTCGGAACATTTGTCGATGGTCAGACTGTTCTCCTGCTCATGGTTGTCGCCTCAATATCACTTCTCGTGCATATCTATTCGACTGAATACGTTAAAGGTGACAGAAGGTACGTCCATTACTACGCCTTCCTGAGTTTGTTCACCGCGTCGATGCTCTTTTTCGTTATGGCGCAAAACATCGTCCAGCTAATAGTTGGTTGGGAACTAGTTGGCGTATGTTCATTTGCTTTAATAGGTCACTGGTGGGAAGAAAAGCCCAACACGGACGCTGCGCTCAAAGCCTTTCTAACAAACCGGGTTGGCGACGTTGGTTTGCTCGTCGGGATGATCATTCTGTGGGGAACGTTTAACACTTTCGATATTGATGCAATTAATACGCTGATATCGAGTGATCCAGGAGCTCATCACCTAGCGCTTTTAGTGGCAGCTTGTTGCTTAATGGCAGCAGTGGCTTCGAAATCTGGTCAATTCCCATTACATACATGGCTTCCAGATGCAATGGCGGGCCCCACGCCTGTCTCAGCTCTAATTCACGCAGCGACAATGGTCGTAGCCGGCGTCTATATGATCGCCAGGCTATATCCGGTATTTTATGAAGGCTTTTCGATCGGTACTAGTTCGATCAACCTGATGGCATTTATAGGCGGTTTTACTGCCCTCATCGGGGCGGGACTTGCCTTTGCCCAATGGGACATAAAGAAGGTCTTGGCGTACTCGACTGTTTCTCAACTTGGCTACATGGTCATGGCGTTAGGTGTCGGCGCATGGACCGCAGCGATATTCCATCTATTTACCCATGCTTTCTTTAAAGCTTGCCTTTTCCTAGGGGCCGGCTCGGTAAGCCATGCAGCACACCACACTTTCGATATGCGGAAAATGGGTGGCCTACGAAAAGACATGCCGCACACATACAAAACGTTCGTCATTTCATCGCTTGCGCTTGCAGGAATCTTTCCGTTCGCGGGGTTTTGGTCCAAAGACGAGATTTTGTTGGGTTCCCTCGCTGGCCAAGAAAATGGTTACCCACTGATGCTTATTTTCGGTTGCGCAGTTGCACTGATGACTGCTGCCTATATGACTAGGGTTATTTGGTACACATTCCATGGCGAGTTCAGGGGACATGGTCACCCTCATGAGTCGCCCAGAGTGATGACTGTGCCGCTTTGGATACTTGCAGGAATGGCTGTTGCCGCAGGAGCGTTTAATCTTCCGACGCCAGTGCTTGAACCGTTCGGGCTCGAAGGATTGGCGCACCGCATCCAAACTTATGCAGAGCCGTCGATCTATCTCCAAGGAATGGGCCTGTCACATCCTGACCCCTCACTTAACATGGCCCTCGTAGGCCTAGTTCTCGCGCTCTCCGGTATCGCCATCACCTATCTCTACTACTGGAGACGGATCGGTTTGCATGGTTTAAGCGAACGCAATCGCTATGCGCGGAACGGCTACACCTTCTTAGAAAATAAGTACTACCTAGATCATCTTT
The DNA here is from genome assembly GCA_002470695.1 of Candidatus Neomicrothrix sp. UBA7388. Lineage (GTDB taxonomy): Bacteria > Actinomycetota > Acidimicrobiia > Acidimicrobiales > Poriferisodalaceae > UBA7388. The sequence goes on along the minus strand of DKNM01000056.1, from coordinate 15,616 downwards.
ACAACGATGTAGTCGTAGCAACCGTGAAACGTCCGCTCGCAAGGTGGGCAAATAGTTTTAACCAAAATGTTCTTGATCGCGCCGTCAACACTGCGGGTGAAACGGCGCGAGACACCGGTCGATGGATATATAAGTGGATCGACCAAGGCGCAATTGACGGGTCCGTCAATGCGGCCGCCCGTGGCGCTGACTCGTCGGGAGAGGGTCTTCGCGCCATGCAGTCCGGAAAAGTACAGAACTACGGCCAGTTGCTCTTCGGAGCGGCAGCAGTGCTGGCCATAGTCTTCGTGATCGTCGTATAGGAGCAACACAGTGGAAGTGACAGGATTTGATACCTGGGTCTTGAGCCTGGCGGTATTCCTGCCCTTGGTAGGCGCACTCGTCATCATGTTGATCCCGAAGGTGTATGAAACGGAGCTAAAGCTGGTCGCCTTAGGCTCCTCTCTCATCGCACTAATCGTGGGAATCTACATAGCTATTCAATTCGATTATGGCGCCGCCGGAGAACTCCAGTTCGTCGTCGACAAAGGTTGGATAGACGTAATTAACAGCAGGTACATAGTTGGGCTTGATGGCCTTTCCCTGCCGCTTTTGTTGCTTTCTTTAGTCGTCGTACCCCTGTGCCTAATTTACAGTTGGAACCACGTTCCAGAGCCTGGCAACACCAAAGCTTTCTTCATCTTGATTTTAATTCTGTCGACGGGAATGAACGGATCGTTTGTAGCTCAAGACATGATTTTGTTCTTTGTTTTCTTTGAGGTTGTTCTCTTGCCGATGTACTTCCTGATCGGTGTTTGGGGTGGCGAAGACCGCCGTTACGCATCTCTAAAGTTTTTCCTCTACACACTCTTTGGCTCAGCCTTAATGATTATTAGCTTCCTGGCTCTCTTCTTTCTTTCCAAGGATGCCGCCGGTGAGTTTCTATATACCTTTGACATGAGAGCGCTTACTGACGCAGCGGGCGTCGGAATTATCAAAAGCACTCAAGTGTGGATTTTTGCAGGCTTGTTCATGGGCTTTGGCATCAAAGTTCCTATGTTCCCGTTCCACACATGGCTGCCTGATGCTCATACGCAAGCCCCGACCGTTGGCTCAGTGATACTTGCTGCTGTCTTACTGAAGTTAGGTACGTATGGCTTCGTTCGGATCGCCATACCTTTCCTCCCGGAAGCTGCAATCGCATGGGCACCATGGATTGGGCTCCTAGCAGTTATTGGCATCATTTACGGAGCGCTTGGATGCCTTGCTCAAAAAGACATGAAACGCCTCATTGCGTTCTCTTCTGTCGCTCATATGGGCTTTGTGATGCTCGGTATCGCTACTCTCACCGACTTTGGGATCAACGCGGCGATCTTCGGGATGGTTGCCCATGGGTTGATAACAGGAATGCTCTTCTTCGTTGCAGGATCAGTCAAAGAGCGTTATCACACCCTAGAAATTTCGCGTTTGGGTGGCCTCTTGAAATCCGCCCCAAAAATGGGATGGATTTTAGGTTTCGCCTCTATGGCATCTCTGGGTCTCCCAGGTCTGGCAGGCTTTTGGGGAGAATTTCCCGCCATCCTTTCGGCCTATAACCCCGGTGCCGGTATGCCTGAGGAAACTTTCCGCACATACATGGTGATCGCAGCGATCGGAACAGTGTTGGCCGCTGGTTACCTTCTATGGCTATTCCAACGAACGGCGTTTGGCGAACCACCAGAAGAGTTTGCAAGCCAGGAGATCAAGGACGTTAATCGGGACGAGTGGATTGCTTGGCTTCCATTTCTGATTGGAATAGTCCTATTTGGAGTCTGGCCGAACCTAATTTTCAATGTAACCGACGACGTAGTTAGCGGTATCACCGCCAGCGTCGAAGCGATAGCGGCTGGTAGCTGAAGATGGAAGTGCTGTCCGCCTTCGCGCGTCCTGCGCTTGATTGGCATGCCTTGGCGCCCGAGCTGACTTTGCTCGCATTTGGAACGCTAATAACTGTCGTAGACGTTGTTTGGGATGAGCGGTCAAAACGGACAATGCCGACGCTGGCCGGGCTTGGGCTTCTCGCCACCCTGTTGCCCATACTAACCCTTGCGGTTGATGGCACTGACCGAACGATGTTCGGTGGCGCATACGTCGTCGACGATTTTTCTTTGGTGCTTAAAGCTCTCTTCTTGATTTCGGGTTACGTCGTGATCTTGATGTCGGTCGACTACATCCGTGAAGGTGACTATTACGAAAACGAGTACTACACGCTAATGCTCACTTCCCTGCTGGGTATGGTGATGATGAGCAGTTCGCGGGACTTAATCAGCGTTTTCGTAGCACTCGAATTGCTGTCAATTCCGGCATACATGCTCGCCGCGTGGCGTAAAGGCGGCCCTCGCTCCAATGAAGCGGGCCTGAAATACTACCTCATGGGCGTGTTTGCTTCCGCAGTAATGCTTTATGGCATGTCCCTGGTCTACGGCCTGGCCGGTTCGACGACTTTCAGTTCAATTGCTCAGGCGCTGAGCGAAGGCGCAGCTGACCCAGTAGCGATCTTAGGAATTCTTTTCGTCTTGATTGGATTTGCTTTCAAGGTATCGGCTGTCCCCTTCCACACCTGGGCGCCAGACACTTATGAAGGAGCCCCAACTCCGGTAACAGCGTTTTTAGCTGTCGCCTCTAAAGCAGCGGGAATGGTCGCTTTGATCCAACTGGTGTTCGTTGCGTTCATGGGCCGGGATGATGTCGTCCAGCCGTTCTTTTGGGTTATCTCTGCATTAACGATGACGATCGGAAACCTAATCGCGCTGCGTCAAACCAACATAGTGAGACTGCTTGCCTACTCGGGTGTTGCCCAAGGTGGATTCATGCTTGTGCCATTCGCAGTGGCCTCCGAGGCACCTGCTCGAGCAGTCGAAGCGGTAGTCATCTATATGGCGATATACGCATTTATGAACTTAGGAGCCTTTTCGGTTGTGCTTGCAGTCGCTCGCAAAACTCGATCAGGAGAGATTGATAGCTACGGAGGCTTGTTCCAGTACGCACCTGGTCTCGCCGTTGCTATGACCATCTTTCTCGCCGCTTTGGCAGGCATTCCACCGGCCGGCGGTTGGTTCGCTAAATTTGGTCTCTTCCGTGCGCTTCTCGACGCTGGCGGAGGATGGGCTGCTGCGCTAGGTGTCATCGTGGCCGTAAACACGGTTATCGCTTTCGCTTATTACGCGCGTGTTCTAGTTCAAATGTGGTTCCTGCCAGCTCCCGACGGTGACGAACGCCCCATCGCAGTCACGGGTGCGCTAGGTGCTGCGCTCGTGATTACTCTCGTAGCAACCATGGCCTTTGGAGTGCTCCCCGGACTAGTCGGCCACTTTGGTGAAGTCTCCGTCCTATCTGCGCTGGGCTGATAAGAATTTGAAGCTAAGCCACGTGGATGCTTTTCGGTAATGAAAAGGTTCGATGCTTTTGCGGAACAAGCTCTGTATGGGCCGGGCGGCTTTTACACACGATCACGTGGAGCGGGAACGACGGAAGCAGATTTCATAACTTCACCAGAGACCAGCAATCTTTTCGGTGCATGCGTGGCAAGTTACCTCGACCGTGTTTGGCGCGAACTGGGAGAACCTAACCCTTTTGTTGTCGTCGAGGGAGGTTCAGGTAATGGCAAGCTGTGCAGGGATATATTTCTGGGCGTACAAGATTGCGCTGAGTCTCTTCGTTACGTCATGGTTGAGCGTTCAGATAAGCAACGTGATGTCGCCTTGCGGATGGTCGCCGCTACATGCTTCACTGATTCACAAGAAATCCCAGTAGCTGCTCTCCGAGACCTACCTCATGGACAATTTACCGGAGTAGTTATAGCCAACGAGCTTCTGGATAATCTCCCTCCGCGAATCGTCAAGCGAACCGGGACAGGCTGGTCTGAGCTCCATGTAGAAGATGGCTCCGAAACCTGGCGGTCAGCACCTGAAGATGCACAAAATATGGCGACCGCTATTTCTACGAATGCGCCCGAAGGGGCATGCCTCCCACTGCAACTAAAGGCTGCAGTTTGGACTAAGCGAGCGCTTCAACTTTTAGACAAAGGAAGATTGCTAGTCGTTGACTACGGTTTTCGAAACTCCGATCAATTTCTGCAGCTTCCGAGAGATGAATGGTTGAGGACCTATCGCGGACACAGAAGGGCTGGAACACCATTTAGCGAACCTGGTTCTCGCGACATCACATGCGATGTCGCTTTCGACCAACTACCAGGCGATCCGCTTTTCCAAATGCAAGCGGATTGGCTTAAAGATCACGGTTTGATTGAGATGACCGAATGGGCGCGTGAACATTGGCGAAACGCAGCGATCTCACCCGACGCGAGGGACGTGGCAATCAGAAGCTTGCTCGATGAAGCCACTGCTCTCACAGATAAAGAAGGCTTAGGTAATTTCGTTGTCGCAGAGTGGCGTGTAGGGGATTAATTTCTTCTCACTTCTGTGAAGAGGCGACTAGAGGTAGGCTCCGAACCTGTCAAGCTCTTGCCGGGGGCCTTTCACGAAAGGGGATTAAAGTGTCCGAACCAACAATTGAGGACTACTACGTAGAAGACCGAACTTTCCCACCATCGGAAACCTTTCAGAAAAGCGCGATTACTTCAGACAGAAGCCTCTACGAGGAAGCAGAAGCGGACAGGCTAGGTTTCTGGGCAAGACAAGCTCGCGAATTAGTTACCTGGTTTGACGACTTTGACACCGTGTTGGAATGGGATCTTCCGTTCGCTAAGTGGTTCGTTGGTGGGAAGCTCAATGTTTCTTATAACTGCCTTGACCGGCACGTTGAGGCAGGCCTAGGCGAGAAAGTTGCCTTCCACTGGGAGGGAGAGCCAGGTGATACCCGAACCATCACCTATGACGACCTTCTAAACGAGGTATCAAAATTCGCCAATGTTTTGAAGTCTCTGGGTGTTGAGAAAGGCGATCGGGTCTGCATTTACATGCCGATGATTCCGGAACTGCCGGTCGCCATGCTTGCCTGCGCAAGAATCGGAGCGCCCCACTCAATAGTTTTTGGCGGATTTTCTGCAGACTCGCTCTCGGACCGTATTGATGACGCAAGCGCGAAAGTTCTTATTACTGCTGACGGCGGATACAGACGAGGCGAGCCGTTTCCTTTAAAGCCCACAGCTGATGAGTCTGTAGCAGCGACCTCGACAATAGAAAACGTCGTAGTCGTTCGTCGGACAGAAGAAGAAGTCGCATGGGACGAAAACGTCGATCACTGGTATCACGATCTTATGTCGAGTGCCTCCACTGACTGCCCTGCGGAGCCTCTTGACAGCGAAGATTTACTTTATTTGCTTTATACGTCAGGTACTACTGCGAAGCCGAAAGGCATTATGCACACCACCGGCGGCTACCTAACGCAAGTCGCGTTCACTCATAAGTACATCTTCGACTTGCATCCTGAAACGGATATCTACTGGTGTGCTGCAGATATAGGTTGGGTAACCGGGCATAGCTACATTGTTTATGGGCCGCTGGCTAATGGAGCCACTTCAGTAATGTATGAAGGTACCCCCGACACCCCCCGCCCAGAATTTCGTCTAGGCGACAGAGGCGAATGGCCCAAGAATCGCCTTTGGGATATTGCGGAAAGATACGGAGTAACGCAGCTGTACACGGCTCCCACCGCTATACGAACTTTCATGAAATGGGGAGCTCAAGAAGTTGAGCAGCACGACCTATCTAGCTTGCGGGTTCTAGGAACAGTCGGGGAACCCATAAACCCTGAAGCTTGGATGTGGTACCACCGCCACATAGGTGGCGAGAAATGCCCGATAGTTGACACTTGGTGGCAAACGGAGACGGGCGGCCACATGATTACTCCGATGCCAGGCGTAACAACCACCAAGCCAGGGTCGGCTACCCACGCCATCCCGGGAGTGGTTATAGAAGTAGTTGACGATCAAGGCAACAAAGTCGAAAAAGGCGGAGGGTACCTGACCATCACTGAGCCGTGGCCTTCAATGCTCCGAGGTATTTGGGGTGACCCGGAAAGATACAAAGAAACATATTGGTCGGAGTATCCGGGAAGATACTTTGCTGGTGACGGCGCCAAAATCGATGATGATGGCTACCTATGGCTGCTTGGCCGAGTCGATGATGTTATGAACGTTTCCGGGCACCGAATTTCAACAACCGAAGTCGAATCGGCTCTAGTAGATCATCCAGCAGTAGCGGAGGCTGCGGTAGTAGGGGCAACTGATGAAACAACAGGCCAGGCGATTGTTGGCTACTGCATTTTGAGAGGGGGGAATGAACCTAGTGACGGGTTGCGAGAAGAAATAAGACAACACGTCTCCACTAAATTAGGAGCAATTGCTAGACCCAAGGCGGTTGTACTGGTTCCTGATTTGCCAAAAACTCGATCGGGAAAGATAATGCGCAGGCTGTTGCGAGACGTTGCTGAGGGACGAAAGCTTGGTGACACAACTACCCTTGCTGACGCGAGCGTTGTTGATGAAATCCGCGATCGGGCGGACCAAGCGCCCCAAGAAGACTAAGTCCTGACCCGCTTTTTATGGCTCGGTTTCCTCGACACTGGCAGTGGAATAAAGAAGTCGCACCTTTAGGGGACTGCGTCATTGTTGATATCGATGGAGTTTTAGCCGACGCAGGTCATCGCCAGCATTTCCTTGACCCACCTTGGCGCGACTGGGACGGATTCTTCTCAGAATGCGACGGTGATGCGGTCTTCGAAGAAAATAAATGTCTGCTCGAGCTACTCGACCTGGATCTAGTCGTAGTGCTGTTGACTTCTCGGCCAACTTGGATTCAGAGAATGACCACCAGCTGGCTTGAGGAGCATCAAATTCGTTACGACCTTTTGATAATGCGACCGCTAGGGGACTTTCAGCCGTCTCCCGGGTTTAAACGTGATGAGACGCAAGCGTTACGAAATGAAGGTTACGTTCCGCGCCTAGCTATCGACGACGACATGCGCAACGTTCGGATGTACAGACAAGAAAAAATTCCCACACTTTTCCTTGATAGCGGATACCACCCACACTGAATGTGCCTCAAACCCTGCGATAGTCAGTTCTAAAGCAGATACCTTTAAACAAAAGCACGAAGAGTGGAGGATTCGTCAGTGCGAAATACTCTCAAAACAACCATGCTGCTCGCCGCCATGGGAGCGCTCATAATGTTCATCTCCAGCTTTTGGGGATCTGGTGGCCTCACTATCGGGCTGCTTCTTGCGCTTGCGATGGTAGGTGGCAGTTACTGGATGAGCGATAAGCTTGCGATTCGCTCCGCCCGCGCCATAGAAGTCGAAGAGGGCCAGTTGCCCGAATACTGGTCAATCATGAAGGAACTATGCGACTTATCTGGTCAGCCGATGCCGCGAATCTATGTCAGCCCTGATCCTCAACCCAATGCTTTCGCAACCGGTCGCAATCCAGCCAATGCCGCCGTTTGTGTAACGGAAGGTCTCATTCAGCATTTGTCTTGGACCGAAATTCGAGGAGTTCTAGCACATGAAATGGCACACATTAAAAATCGGGACATTCTTATTGGTTCAGTAGCTGCTGCCATTGCCATGGCAATTAGTTTTGTGGCAAACATGGCCCAATTTGCAATGATCTTCGGAGGTAACCGAGACCGTGACCGCAATCCGCTAGTGGACCTTCTTTTAATCATTGTTGCACCAATTGCGGCGGCGCTTATTCAGATGGCGATCAGTCGCAGTCGCGAGTATCAAGCGGACCGGACAGCCGCTCGAATGATCGGCGATGGTGAGCCGTTAGCTGCAGCCCTAGAAAAACTTGATATGGCAAGTAGGTCGATCCCGAGCTTGGCTAACGCAAACCAGGCCCAAATGTATATAGCGAATCCCCTAGCGGGACGGCAGATGGCTTTCCGCAAAATGTTCACGACCCACCCACCCATGGATGAACGAATTGCGAGGTTACGCAACGGTAGCTGGCGCGACGTGGTGTAACTCAGTCTCTAAAATTCTCGAATTGCATCGGTAGATCGAAGTCATTTTCCTTCATTTTGTTGATGACTGCTTGAAGATCATCTCGCTTCTTTGAATTGACGCGAATTTGTTCACCCTGAGTCTGCGATTGGACTCCCTTGATGCTCAAGTTCTTGATGAACTTGTTGATTTCTTTCGCCATCTCGCTCGTAATGCCAGCGCGAAGAGCAATTTGTTGACGAACTGACGCACCAGATCCCTCCTCGGGGTCTCCGTAGTCAAGACTCTTTAAGCTGACCTTTCGTTTAACGAGCTTTTCCTCCAGGACTTGGCGCAGAGCTGTAAGACGATCTTCACTATTGCTAGTTAATGAGATTTGGTCGTCGCCGAGTACTACTTCTGAGCCGGTGTCTTTGAAGTCATAGCGTGTGTTCACCTCACGAGCCGCTTGATCTACTGCGTTTCTGACCTCTTGCATATCAATTTCTGAAACAACATCGAAAGAAGGCATAGCCGAAATATACAGACTGTTTCGTTGTGTTAATAACGCACAAAGTCTTAAGTATCTTTGGGGACAGGCGGACTAACCGATAACGTTGCCGCCGTTGGGTCGGTGCCCGAGCGGCCAAAGGGAACGGGCTGTAAACCCGTCGGTTCACACCTACGGAGGTTCGAATCCTCCCCGGCCCACCACGAACGGCGAGCGTTAAAGCTCGCCGTTCGTCGCGCTCGCCCAGACGCGCAAAGTTCTAC
>DKNM01000056.1:0-6665 GCA_002470695.1 Candidatus Neomicrothrix sp. UBA7388 | reverse complement strand
CGGCCCACAAAAAGTGGCGAGCCAATAGGCTCGCCACTCTTAGTTGCTAGCGTCACTTAATCGCTAGGAAACCAAGTTTCTGGCCTACTGAGGCTTTGCTTACTCGAGCGAACACGGTTCACTTTGGGCAACACATTGCATTAATGAGCTAACTTCCGGATATGACGGAATCTTGTTATGCAGAACGTGACGGCCACATCTACACAGTCACGATTAACCGCCCCGAAAGAATGAACGCGCTTCATCCACCTGGCAACGCTGAAATGGCTGAGCTATTTGATGAATTCCAAAATGACCCAGACCTATGGGTAGCCATAGTTACTGGTGCTGGTGATCGGGCATTCTGTGCGGGGAATGACCTTCGATACCAAGCGGAAGGCGGGGATATGTCCGGTTCGCCTGCCACCGGTTTTGGTGGCCTCACTTCACGGTGGGACCTAGATAAGCCGGTTATCGCCGCTGTGAACGGTGTTGCAATGGGAGGTGGCTTTGAAATTGCGTTGGCCTGCGACTTGATTATTGCTAGTGAGAATGCTCGCATGGCGCTGCCTGAACCCAAAGTAGGGCTTGCGGCTCTTGCGGCTGGTGTCCATCGGCTACCCCGTCAGATTGGGCTTAAGCGAGCCATGGGAATGATGCTGACAGGGCGTCACGTTCACGCGCAAGAGGGATACGACCTTGGGTTTGTAACGGCAGTGACTGGCGAGGGTGAAGCGTTTAATGAAGCTCGCCGCTGGGCGGAGATGATCCTTGAATGTTCGCCCATGTCCATTCGTGCCACCAAGCAGGCTTCCATGCGAGGCCTTGACCAAGCGGGAGTTCGCGCAGCTCACGAAGGCAAATATGAAGCTGTGAAAGCAATGGCTAAAAGTGAAGATTTCATAGAGGGGCCTCTAGCGTTCGCTGAAAAGCGTTCTCCCCAATGGAAGGGTCGCTAACCATTAGACCCGAGATGAGCGATGACCGTTAATAATTTGCGAGCTGCTGCTATCGCTGATGCAATGTGCGACATTCGCGAAATCGATGCGACTGGGATAGACCGGAATTCGATTGAACTAATTGGTAAGCGTTTACTCGAACTCGCAAAGAATCGAGATTTATTCCCGTGGAGCGATTTCCCGTCCTTAGCCTCTAACGATGGCAGCACTCTCTATCTACTGTCGCAAGACGAAGATCATCGTTTCGCCCTCTACATACAGTCCGTAGCAGACGCGACGGAAGCGCCACCTCACGATCACCTAACTTGGGCGTGCATAGCCGGGATCGAGGGCGAAGAAATTAATAGGAGATACGATCTGGAAGGAGCTGGTGAGCCCAAAATCTCTGAAGAAGTATGTGTTGAAGAGGGCGTAGCAATCGGGTTTCTACCTGACGACGTGCACTCAATTCACGTTCAGGGTGGTGCCCTAAATTTTCATTGCTACGGAAACGACCTCTTGAAGCTGCCTGCTCGCAATTATTGGAACGCAAAGCTAGGTGTGTGGCTAAAGAAAAAAGTTCGATTTCCTATTATCGACGCGCGCGTTTGACCATGTCATTTATCTCTGCCGGCGACTTGGCGATGGAAATCCAGAAGCCCGATGAGCTAGCTATTCTTGATGGCCGAAGTCACGCGTCCTATGCCCACGGGCACCTGCTTTGGGCGGCAAGCCTTGGAGTCGAAGCAGTAGCTGAGACAGCCACGAAATTGATACCAAGGCTTGCGACACCCATTGTTGTGATAGATGACGGGGGTGGGGAAGCACAAGAATTAGGTTCAGAACTTCAATCCTGTGGATGGGAAAACGTTCGAGTTCTGAAGGGTGGAATGACGTCTTGGATCAAAAATGGTTATGAGGTCTACACCGGCGTCAATGTTCCCTCAAAATTATTCGGGGAACTAGCTGAAAGGTATTACCGCACTCCTCACGTTAAAGCAGCAACACTCAATGAGTGGCTTGCAACAGGGCGGGAGTTACTAATTCTCGACTCCCGAACGACTGACGAGTTCGAGAGAATGAGCTTGCCCGGAGGCTTATCTTGTCCGGGCGGAGAATTGATTCATCGAGTATTTGATCTTCTTGAAGACGACATAACCGTCGTTGTGAACTGCGCCGGGCGCACGCGCAGTATTATCGGAGCGCAGTCATTGATTCGAGCGGGCATCGCTAACCCTGTTGTAGCCCTCGAAAACGGAACAATGGGATGGGAACTTGCCGGACTTACTTTGGTCCAAGGGGATACTACTGCGGCTCAACCACCTACCCCTGCGGGGCGCTCAAGCGCCTCCATAGCAGCCACCCAAGTCGCAGTTAGGTACGGGATAGAAGCGATTAGTCAAGCGACCTTAGAAGCCTGGAAAGAAGATAAAACTCGGACCGTTTATCTTTTCGACGTCAGGACACCTGCCGAGTACGAGGCCGGCCATCGCCATGACTTCCGGAATGCTCCAGGCGGTCAATTAGTGCAAGCAACCGACGAATACGCTGTCGTGCGAGGAGCACGCCTAGTACTCGCCGACGACGATCTAACCAGAGCGACCATGTCGGCCTCTTGGCTACAAGAAATGGGCTGGGAGGTATACGTGTATGCCCTTGGAAAGGAAAACGAGCCCCTCCGAACAGGGAAATCTCCCGAACCATCGCATAGCCCTCAAGTCACCCTGCCGCGAGACCCCGCAGACTCCCAAGTAGCTTTGCGCGGAATGCAAGAATACCTTGATTGGGAAATTGCCCTTGTTGATCAATATGACCGTGACGAACTGGCACGATTTACCGAAAATGGCTGGGCGTAATTTCTACAAGTCTGAATATTTTGCAACTATTTCGCCGAAGCGAAGTGCATCCTCTGGTGAGTCAATCAGAGTAGGCATCCCTGCCATAGGAGTTACAGGAACAACCAAACGGTCGACCCCTCGCGATTTCATCTTTGGAACATCGTCAGGATCTTCGGGCATTGGCATTGTTATCTCTAATGCGTCCGGATCTCGACCAAACTCCTCTGCGGTTCTTCTAGCTAGGTCAATTCGCTCCTGAGGAGTATCGCGAGCAGGGAAATAGCCGTCACCCAACCGGCCGGCTCGCCGCGCTGCATAATCGGTGTCGCCTCCGACAATTATGGGCACTGAACCTCGTACTGGTCTCGGCAAACAATACGTGTCAGTAAATTGCACAAATTCACCGTCGAAGGTGGCGCAATCGTTAGCCCATAGCTCCCTCATCGCCGCAACGTATTCGTCAGTTCTGGGCCCGCGTCGCTCAAATGGAGCGCCAATAGCTTTGAACTCCTCCTCGAGCCAGCCAACGCCGATTCCGAGCAGTACTCGTCCACCGGACATGTAATCCAAAGTTGCGACTTGGGCGGCACATACAACGGGTGAATGTTGCGGAAGGATCAAAATGGCAGTACCGAACTTTATTTTGCTAGTTGCACCCGCCATGTGCGCCATCCAGATAAGAGGATCTGGCAAAATTAAATCTTCGGCGCCGCCGGCGATTTTCCCCGTTTCGCTGTAGGGATACACAGACTGGTAGCCCGACGGAATCACTGTATGTTCGACTGTCCAGGCTGACTCAAAACCAGCCGCTTCCCCTGCTTGAACTAGCTCGACAGCCAATGCCGTATCAACCGCATATTTATCGGTGTTGCAATACCTAAGACCAAACTTCATGATGTCCCCTTCGATGTCCGCCTCTAATCTACGACTACAACCCTTAACGGTTCAGGAGTGCAATGTCTTATTTGCCAAATGTTTCAGACATCTTTGATCCATCTCAATGGAGGGAGCTCGAAGGCTTCAACTTCAATGACATCACCTACCACCGCGCAGTTGGCCAAGGAACAGTTCGTATTGCGTTTGACCGACCCGATATTCGTAACGCTTTTAGACCGAACACCGTTGACGAACTTTACAAAGCTTTAGATCACGCTCGGATGAGTACCGATGTTGGTGTCGTTTTACTTACGGGCAATGGGCCGTCCACAAAGGACGGAGAATGGTCGTTTTGCTCTGGTGGTGACCAACGAATTCGTGGAAAAGATGGCTACAAGTATGCAGATGGTGACACAAGTGAAACTATTGATCCCGCACAAGTGGGAAGGCTTCATATCCTTGAGTGTCAGCGATTAATACGGATGATGCCCAAGGTGGTCATCTGCGTTATCCCTGGCTGGGCTGCAGGGGGCGGTCACAGCCTCCACGTAACTGCTGACCTGACCATAGCTAGTCGCGAGCACGCTCGCTTTAAGCAAACAGATACTGATGTAGCGAGCTTCGACGGGGGTTTTGGATCGGCATATTTGGCAAAACAGGTTGGACAAAAAAAAGCTCGCGAGATTTTTTTCTTAGGCCGAACTTACGATGCCGAAGAGCGATTTGTGATGGGTGACGTAAACGCCGTTGTCGAACATGCCGAACTGGAAAGTGTGGCTCTGGAATGGGCCGGTGAGATTAACTCCAAATCGCCAACAGCCCAACGGATGGCCAAATTTGCGTTCAATCTGACCGATGACGGTTTGGTAGGCCAACAAGTATTCGCAGGTGAAGCAACCCGACTGGCGTATGGGACTGACGAAGCGGTAGAAGGCAGGGACGCCTTTTTAGAAAAGCGTGAGCAAGATTTCTCGCAATTTCCCTGGCACTTCTAATCAGAGTGACTTCGCGTCTAGGGAACAAGTCGTTGCATCAGAGTGACGTCTAACCACTGACCAAACTTCCGTCCCACCTCTTTTTCCACGCCCACGATCTCAAAACCATGTTTCGCGTGAAGAGCCACCGAAGAAGGGTTATTCCCTGCGATACGGGCAAAAGTTGAATGAAATCCATGCTCGTCCGCAAGCCGCAGTAATTCGGTCAGCAACAGATTGCCAATACCTTCGCCCTGATGTCGTTCGTGAATGTATACGGAGTCCTCCACGCTTGTTCCGTATGCAGGCCTATCTCTGTATTTCGAAAGACACGCCCAACCCGTAACAGCTCCGTCCTCGTCAACTGCGACAATGCAGGGCAAAGCTCCTGACCTATCCCGCAACCATTCTCGCTGTTCTTCAAGAGATTTCGGAACTAAATCGAAGGTAGCCACCCCGGAAAGAACCTCGTGGTTGTAGATATCAGCGATTTCTGCAGCATCGGCGAGTTTGGCTAAACGGACCTTCATATATACAAAGGTACCGCTCTAGGGGTTGTGGATCATCGGTGTTGATACGTAAGCTTTCAAGCCTGCGCGGGTTTACCCGCTCATGGTTGCCGCGATAGCTCAGTTGGTAGAGCGCCTCCATGGTAAGGAGGAGGTCCCGGGTTCGAATCCCGGTCGTGGCTCGCTCGAAAGGGCGTGGCGGGATAGCTCAGTTGGTCAGAGCGCACGGCTCATAATCGTGAGGTCCCGGGTTCGAACCCCGGTCCCGCTACTAGCCTCAGTTAAATGGCTGAGGCACGCAAGCCACTTGGTGGTCAAGATCCTGGTCCGAGGAGCGACTGGGTTGAAATAGGAGAGTAAGCGCAATGTCCAAGGAGAAGTTCGAGCGGACGAAGCCGCATGTGAATGTGGGAACTATGGGTCATATTGACCATGGCAAGACCACGTTGACTGCTGCGATTACTAAGGTTTTAGCTGAAGCGTCGGGTGGCGAAGCTACAGCGTTTGAAGATATTGATAAGGCTCCTGAAGAGCGGGAGCGTGGCATCACGATTTCGATTTCTCATGTTGAGTATGAGACAGAGAATCGCCACTATGCGCATGTTGATATGCCTGGTCACGCTGACTACATCAAGAACATGATTACCGGTGCGGCTCAGGTTGATGGCGCGATTCTTGTTGTGTCCGCTGCTGATGGTCCGATGCCTCAAACTCGTGAGCATGTATTGCTTGCTCGCCAGGTTGGTGTTCCTTACATCGTTGTTGCTTTGAACAAGGTGGACATGGTTGATGATGAGGAGCTTCTTGAGTTAGTGGAGCTTGAAGTCCGAGAGCTACTCAATGAGTATGAGTTCCCGGGTGACGATGTTCCTGTTGTGCAGGTTTCAGCTTTGGGAGCGTTGGAAGGCGCTGACGGAGCAGCAGACAAAGTCTTGGAACTGATGGCAGCTGTTGATGAGGCCGTCCCTGAGCCAGATCGTGATACCGATAGGCCGTTCTTGATGCCTGTCGAAGATGTGTTCTCTATCACGGGTCGAGGCACTGTGGTGACTGGCAAGATCGAAACTGGTGTGTGTAACACTGGAGAAGAAATCGAGATTGTTGGTGTTCGGGAAACACAGACCACCACCATCACTGGTGTTGAAATGTTCCGCAAAATTCTTGATGAGGGTCAGGCCGGCGACAATGTGGGTCTTCTTCTTAGGGGTATTGATAAAGAAGACGTTGAACGTGGCCAGGTGTGTTGTGCCAAAGGATCTATCACTCCTCACACGAAGTTCGAAGCTCAGGTTTATATCTTGACCAAAGAAGAGGGTGGGCGTCATAAGCCCTTCTTCTCCAATTATCGTCCACAGTTCTATTTCAGGACTACCGACATCACTGGAATGGTTGAGTTGCCGTCAGGCACTGAGATGTGTATGCCTGGTGATAACACTGACATGACGGTTGAACTCATCAACCCTATTGCCATGGACGAAGGTCTACGTTTCGCTATTCGTGAGGGTGGCCGCACTGTTGGTGCGGGTCGAGTCACCAAAATCCTCGAATAAA
>DKNM01000086.1 GCA_002470695.1 Candidatus Neomicrothrix sp. UBA7388 | reverse complement strand
GAGCTCGAAAGAAACGGCACCAACAGCGGATTAGCCCATGCAGAACTGTTCCGCATTCTCGGAGATCTTTGACCCAAGTAACGATTATCAAACGAAGAACGCGTAGGGATGGCCGGTTATCGCCGGCACACCCCCTATCGCGTATATTGAGGCCTTACCTCAACCGTTCATTCGATCCTTAAGCGCTTTAGCTGCCGTGAATTTAACGCTGCTGCTAGCGGCTATTTGAATAGTAGCCCCAGTCTGCGGGTTGCGACCCTGTCGAGCGGCTCGATCCGAGCGGGAGAATTTACCCACACCAGGCCAAGCAACGGCATCGCCAGCTTTGGCGGCGCTCTCAACGCAACCAAAGAAAGCTTCGATAACCGCCTCAGCGTCCGCTTTCGTGCAACCGGCGCTACCAGCAACGGCAGAAAGTACGTCGGATTTGGACATATTGGCCATGTGAGTCTCCTCATCGCTGAATAAACGCGCGCCATGCGCGAATATCATCCTTGTTATTTGACTCCCCATACGGGCAAAGGTCAAGCATTTCCAACGTTTTAGAGCTTTTACTAACCAGTAGCTACGGATCATTTCCTACAGCTATTGTCAATCTTTCTATGTCCTGGATTCGCAACTCATGCGTTAAGACACTCTTCTCATGTCCGGTTTAGAACTACTCCTTATCGGTCTAGCCGCACTGATTGGGTCAGCAGTTACAGCAATCGCCGGGCTCGGCGGTGGCATTCTCCTACTGTCTGTATTGCTGCAGTTCTTGACACCACTTGAAGCAATTCCAGTTCATGCTGTCATACAGCTCGCATCAAATTCATTCCGAGCCTTTATTTTAAGAAAGGATGTGGACTGGGCAATTGTGGGCAGATTTTCTCTTCTTCTTTTACCTTCCGGCGTTGCTGGTCTAGCTGTCGCTGGAGCTTTTCCCGTGACCCTAGGGAGTATCTTTATTGCCGCCTTCGCATTGCTAATGGTCTGGTGGCCCAGAGGCCTAGAAAAGATCAGCTTGATTCTCGGTGGCGGCAAACAATCTTTTTTCTCCCTTGGCGCCCTTGCTGGCTTTCTAAACATCCCCTTCGGGGTCACTGGCCCGGCAGTAGCTCCGGTTTTTAGACGCGAGTTACCAGTCCGGACTGCCATGGTTGCGACATTCGCAATGGCCCAAACCGCTGGACATTTAGCCAAGATAAGCGTCTTCGTTGGAGACGGTTTTGCCTATAGCGATCGGTTAGACCTGATTTGCATCGGTGTCGTTTCCGTGATGGTCGGGACTTGGATTGGAACCAAAATTTTAAGACACTTGAGTGAGGAATTGTTCAGTCATGTGTTTCGAATCGGTCTGACAGTTATTGCGCTCCGAGTAATTATCTCCGCCGTCTTCGCCTAAGTGATCGCTCTATTGCCTTCTCTGAAAAGTGGGGCAAATTGGATTTGCGCTCCGATTAGATCTGCAGGTAAATCATTGTCCGTGTAGACATGCAGATGCGTGTAGACATCAACTTCGATGCCCATAATCTCAATCCACGTAAGCACCGCATCTCCCCACCGCTCTTCCAACAACGCCACAGTTACCTTGTCTTGGTCCACTCGACTCAGCACACCAGGAGGCGTTCGCGCTACCAATTCACTCGCAAGCACGCGATGAAGAACATCTACATCAGTTGCCAAAAAAACCTGGGGTGGCTCAGAGCGCACAACGGCATACGCGACGCCAGGCATCAACTCAAACCCGAAGTAATTTCTTTAGCCTTCCAAAAGCCAGGCAGCGGCTCGCTCATTCCACCACCCGCGTATCTCACCAACCTCTCGACTGCGTCCTCATCAAACATAGGAATAGCGTCAAAGACCGTGTAGGGACCTACAGCTTTCAAAGCCTTGTCGCCCTCGCTGCCTGATCTAGGTAGGTGTGACGTAAGAACTAAAATTCTGGCGGCTGAATCATGGGCCTTCAACACTGACGCTCTACCTAGGGTTTTCCAAATAGTGTCTATGCGAAGAAGTCCAGGGCGAACAGTAGTGAAAGCGCCAGAAACATCGATCCACCACTCTTCTCCTAAAGCGTCTTCGACTTTGAAGTTATATTGGACACCCGCACGGGGCACCTTGGCATCTTTTTGCAACAATGTAAACCCGCAGTTCTCGAGAAGGTCAATTGCTATATCTTGCGCCTTCTTTCCTTCCTGAGTTGCACGACGCTGAAAGTCATCCGCCGCAATCTCTTCATCTGTTACTTCAGCCAAAACATCGGCAATCTCTGGAAACGGTGGTTGTTCACCTGCAGGCTGCCGGTGCGCCCAGACACGAGCGCGCGCCGTTTTAATACGTTCCCTCGCTACTTGGACATACTCGGGGTCTAGATCAAAACCGACCCCCCGTCTATCAGTCAATACTGCTGCAACAAGAGTCGTACCTGAACCCATAAACGGGTCAAGCACAGCATCCCCTTCGAACGTATAAAGGTCAATTAGACGGCGCGGTAACTCAACTGGAAACGGAGCGGGGTGACGAACCCGTCGCGCACTTTCAGCATGCATGTCCCATACATCAAGAGTGGCCTCCATGAATTCGTCGGTCGGTAGAGTGCTCTTGTGCGGCAAACCAAGTTCAGCTCTCGCAGCTGGTGTTTTCGCTCGATCAAATCGGCCTTTGCTAGCAACAATTATTCGTTCGGTAGTGTCGCGAAGGGCAGGGTTTGCGGCACTGCGAAACGAACCCCACGCGCATGAACCACTACTACCTCTACTTTTTTGCCAAATAATCTCACCGCGGAGAAGCAGCCCCTGATCTTCAAGAAGGCGAATCACATCGGCAGAAAGGCTTCGATAGGGCTTCCGACCAAGGTTCGCAACATTTATAGCAATACGGCCACCCGGCTCCAGGACACGAACGCATTCTGAGAATACTGAATCAAGCATTTCTAAATAATCAAAATAAGTGGTGGGTATTCTGTCGTCGCTATCCGCAGCGATCGAATCTTCGTATTCCTTTCCCACAAAATAAGGCGGAGATGTCACGATTAAGGCAATGCTTGAGTCGGGAATTTGTCGCATGTGCCGCGCATCTCCCTCTATACAGCCATCTTCTAGCTCCGGTAACTGGTTCACAGTGTCATCACTCGACAACACGGGGGGATTGAAACGCTCGTAGAACGCCGATGAGTCGTGCCCCTCGCGCTTTGACACACCGAAAGTTGAAGTTGAAGTGCGCTGTCGATTGTCGTTCAAATCAACCACCCCGAGATGATGCTTCCTGTCGTTTCACGAAAATCAGTGTTTGAAGTCCTAGCGGCGAGTGTACGGGGACCATGGGACACTGGGAAACAATCTGACCTAGCACTACGTGATTTCCAGTAACGCAATGTCGCGAAGCCGAGTTTTCTGGATCTTTACGCCATTCGCACTGGACGTCGTAGGAAACTCATCAATTTGAAATACCCGAATAGGAACTTTGTAAGCCGCTAACTCTTGTCTGCATCTCATTCGAATAGCGTCCTCACTTACTTGACTCTTCGCAACAACGAACGCAACCGCTTTCGGCCCCGCCGGCAAGTCAACGCCAACAACCTGAACCGATTCCACGTCTACATCTTTGAGAATGCAATCTTCAATTTCAGCAGGATTCACTAAAAACCCCCCGAGTCGAAGCACATCCCCCAACCGCGCTAAATACTCGAAAGTACGGTCATTTTCCAAGCGCGCTAAGTCACCAGTCTTGAACCATCCCCGAGTGAAGTGCTGAGCCGTGAGTTCCTCATCAATACGGTCTCCGCCGTCCGCCAAATAACCAGCAAACATCGATGGCCCCTGAAGCAGAAGCTCTCCCTCGCCACCAAGTTCGACGTCCTTACCATTGGCGGGGTCGACCACGCGCGCTCTGGCCCGCGGTGAAACAAGTTCACCCCCCGGCACTTCTGCGGACCCTGATGCCATAATTGAGCGGTGGGCGTAAAGCGCGTGCACCTCACTCATCCCATAAAGACCAATCGCTTTAACTCCTACCCGCGCCGCAGCGTCTACTACACCCTCAAGAGCATTATTGAACCGCGCATATCCAACAGCTTCTAACGACGTTAAGTCACGCCCAGATTCGACAATCCGCATAAGCATTTCATCGGATCCGTGAAAGGTCGTGACCCCGTATCGCTCGATTGCCGACGCCGCTAAAGAAGCATCGAAGACAGGCATCGTAATGAGCTCGGAACCTCTTCCCATCGCGCCCAGAAGCATTGTGTAACCAAAAACGCCACAAAACGGAACCGCCGCAAGGACGGATGGGCCGACCCATCGCTCCAAATCCCGGGCATGAGCCGCCGGCGACCCTTGGCAATGAAGCACTAACTTCGGGGCACTCGTTGTTCCTGATGTCGTAAACACAATCCAGGGAAGATCGGGGTCGCATCGGTCAACATCAGACGGCAAAGCGTCGGATAGTTCAGCCCACGAAACTGTTTCCCAGGGTCCATCTACGTCACCGGCAAGGCTAACTATTGCCTCTATTCCAAGTTCATCATTATCGATTTGAGCAAGAATCCCCCTGAAATCTATTCCTAAAAACGATGGGTCCATGACTAACAGCCGTGCTCCGGAGCGACCCACAATGTCCTGTACTTCGCTACTTCGAAATCTCGTATTGATCGACACGACAACCACGCCAAGTCTGGCCGCCGCCCATAGCAAACTCAGATAAGGAAGCCCATTGGGCAGCCAAACCGCAATACGATCGCCGGGATTTATTCCCCAATTCTGAAGACCTCCACAAAGCCGGTCAACAGCGATGTGCATATCTTCTTGGGAGATCTGCACATCGCGTCCATCCTCACACACCACAAATCTGGGAACTCGACAAAACAATTCATGCAGTCCAAGTTCATCTGTATTTTCGAGATTCATTGCCTCAATTCTAGAAGGACAGATACGGTGACAAAGTGCGCATTATGACGTGGAACGTTTGGTGGAGATTTGGCGACTGGGAGCCCCGACAAAACGCTATTCAGCAAGTCCTCAAAGAAGTTGATGCAGACATCGTCTGTCTGCAAGAGGTCTGGAGTTCCGAGGACGGCGAAGATCAGGTAAGGAATTTAGCAACATCTTTAGGAATGCATTACGCGCGAACTCCGGAGAAGTGGTGGAAAGGTCATTCCTTTGGAAATGCCATCTTAAGTAAATACCCGATCACAGAAACCGAATGTGAGCAGTTACCACCCCTAGATGGGCCAGGTACTCGATGGGCCATCGCTGCCGTTGTCGACCACTCGAACACACAGATACCCATAATTTGCACCCATTTGGATTACCGATTCGACCAAAGCGCTCGTCGACAAAAACAGGTGGAGAAAATTTTCGAACTTACCAAGAAGCACCATTCCCCCGAAGGTCACCCGGTAATCGTTGCAGGCGATTTCAATGCTACGCCCAACTCAGACGAAATCCGGATGATGACGGGAGAAGCGCCAACTCCAATTGAAGGTTTAGCTATGACCGACGCGTGGCCTCAACGAAACGACTCACCAGGCTGGACGTGGGACAAACAAAACCCGTACCTCGAGAACGCCACATGGCCACAACGACGATTGGATTATATTTTCGTAAGTTGGCCAAGGCCTGCGCCACTAGGCAACGTGGAAGAGGCTTTTCTTGCCGGAGTCGACCCAGTAGACGGGATAACCGCATCAGATCATTGGGCCGTAGTCGCTGATCTGATCACGCCCACATAATCCCACCCTCGGACTCTCATGGACGAATCCATTTAGTGCCGTCATGAGTTCTCACAACCTTTGCCGGCACGCCGGCGATAACGCTATTCGGTTGGAACTCTCCGCGGACTACTGAATTCGCAGCGACGACGCAGTGTTCGCCAATGCGCGCTCCAGGCAGGATGACAGCCCCCGAACCAATCCAACTACCTGAACCAATAACAACAGGGTCATCGTGGGGGTCTTGAACGCCAATAGGCTTCTTAATGTCCTCATAACCATGGTTCTGATCGGTTACGTAGACGTTCATTCCCGTATAGACATCGTCCCCGATATCTATCCGGTAGTGACCTACTATTGCGCTTCCCCTACCGATGAGACACCTGTCACCTATTGACACAACCGGATCTGTCAGCATCTGCTGATCGGGAACCATACCCGCCGAGAGCGTCACATGAGCAGAAATCATGGTGTCGCAACCAATGCTTATCCAACGTTCTCCATACATATTTCCCGTCGGCCAATTAATTATTGAACCAATCCCAAAATTTTTATATGCCTGAGCGGGAGGGTCATTCGGCCCGATAGCAGCAACGCGATTTAATTTCGCTGAAACGGCTCTTATTATCGTTCCGACCATGGCGCGGAACTGAAGACGCAAGCGAAACATACATTGACATTAGCCGTCATTCAATTTTTGTTGTAGCGCTCGAGTAATCGCCGAGCAGCCTCAGATCGAATCTGCTCAAACTCATCTGGATCCACATGAGTATCAGCCCCAAGACTAAGCAGCAGACGCTCTAAGAAGACAGTACTTGAAGTCGGCATTTCGACGGATATTCGGCCCCCTTCGTCAACAAAGTCTGCGGGTAACGACTCAATCATCCAACGAAATCCGATCGGTACATTCAGCTTTACGACCGGGGCCGCATCTCCGCCCGTGAACGCTTCGTACCCCGGATCAGATCTGGAATGAGCTTCACCGGTTAGCTCTACGCCTTCAATTCTGTCGACGCGAAACGTTCGGTGCGCATCCCGCAGTCGACAGTGACCACGTAAGTACCAGTCGCCCGAAACATTAACGGTCTCAAATGGCTCGACAACGCGACTGGACAGCGCATCGGTCCACTGAGCGTAATAGTCGATGCGAATAATCTCTTTGTTAGCAGTCGCTTGTTGCAGCACCAACAAATGCTCAGGCTCCGGAAGCTCAACTGCCATTGCAGAATCGATTCCAAGAGCTTGTTCAAGCTTATTCACGCCAGTCCGCAACGCAGCTGCATCTGTTCCCGGCAAAGTAAGGGCCGCCTTTGCTACAGCAAGCAATCCCAACGCCTCACTCCGCTCCAACTTTCGCGGACGGCCAAACAAGGGGTTGATGTCAAAAAAGATTTCGCCATCTTCATCGACCACAAGACCTAGATTGTGAAACTCATCATTAACCAACACTTCAACACCCTGAAGCGGATACAACTCGCTATAAGCGTCATCGATATCCAGTCCGAACTGGTCGGCAACCTCAGACATGGTTGCCGGTTGATGTTCGAATGCCCACAGCATCATCGAGAGCTGCAAGGCTAAACGTTCTTCGTTAGTTCGCCGTTTTCTCACTCGGCACCCAGAATCGCGCTCAGCCAGCTCGTGATTTCATCCACTAAAGCAGGGGGGTCAAGCACCACGGCATGATCACCCATGCCGAATAGCCAGGAGCGAAATGCTCCAAGACTTCGCACTTCTATCGCAATCACTACTGATCCGTCCTCGTTTCGACGAAGCACACCCCCCCTGTCGCGCTCAACTCGCCTTGCGAACGGTGGGTCAATTAAAACTTGAGCAACGAAGGCATCGTCTGGACCATGCAACAAAGGGTCTTCCGCCATCGCTTCGGCAGGCTCCGGCACCGGATATGGAGTAGCAGAATTTTCTCGTCCGATCGCAACTGCACTCTCAAGTCGTTCAATCTTAAAATTCTTCGCGACATCATTTTCGTATGCGTGGAGGTACCAGCTCCCCGAGCGCCAGAACACGAGAACTGGATCAACGTGACGCAGTTTTCCGCCGTAGCTAAAGGTCGCTACACATTTCCGATCAAGAGCGTCATACAGGGCTACTAATTCATCGGGAGCGCTGAGTTGGGCACGAAGGGGCGGAGGTGTCGGCAACACGCCTGAGCCCAGCTTGGCTAAAGCATCAATTTCCCATGCAGCATCGAACTGCACCATGGAAGCAGCCATCTCGAGAGCGACGCTTTCTTCCGTCGTGAGGTCTAGATCAAGAAAAACGTCGGAGTCACGAATCGCATAGCGTGTTCCCCCCGCCGCTTCGTCACTTCCTCCGATAATTTCAGTATGAATCTCAACTCCACTGTTACGCAGATCCTTTTTGTCTCGTTCAAACGTTTTTTTAGAACTCGGACCATCATCTGCGTATAGATGTGTTTCTCTGACAATCTCCGACCAACTGAGTGGAACCGGAGACGCCCGCAAAAACATAAGTAGCTTCCATATTCGTTCATTCTTATCCACTGGCCAAGACTCTAGATTCCCCGGGAGGCATATTGTTCGATCTCTCAAAGGCCTAACCTGCAAGAGTGAATAACGCGGCAAACAGTCGAGTGCAGATACCCAATGAAGGGGACGGCCTGAGCCCCCAGTATCGGAATGACGCTATTGAAAAGCTGCGCAAAACAAACTTCGACGTACTTGTAGTAGGCGGTGGAATTACCGGCGTTGGCTGTGCACTCGATGCGGCATCACGAGGAATGAGCGTCGCCCTTGTCGAACAGGGGGACATCGCATCGGGCACATCTAGTCGCTCAAGCAAGCTAATTCACGGAGGACTTCGATATCTGGAGCAGTTCCAATTCGCTCTGGTGAAGGAAGCACTCTCCGAAAGAAATTTGCTCTTAACAAACATTGCTCCTCATCTTGTTCACAGGGTCGATTTTTTATATCCGCTCAAAGGTCTGTCAGAAAGAATGTATGCCGGCTTAGGGATAGGGCTTTACGACCTTTTGGCGCGCAGGAAAGGGAGTCCTTTGCCTCGGCATCGGCACTTAAGCAAAAAACGTGTTGCTGCTAAGGCACCCGCCCTTAATTCGCGCCTCAACAAAGGCGCGATAATGTACTCAGACGCAACGGTCGATGATGCCCGTTACACCATTTGCGCAGCGCGCACCGCCGCTGGTCTAGGTGCATCAATTATCAGCTCCGCAAGGGTAACCGGGTTGACAAAAACCAATGATCGAGTCGCAGGCGCACTCATAAAATGCCTCGAATCCGGCCAAGAATTCGAAGTGGGGTGCAAAACGGTTGTAAATGCTACCGGTGTCTGGACCAGCGAAATTGAGGCTCACGCGGGAATGCGGCAATCCAGAGTTACCGCATCAAAGGGGATCCACCTTGTCGTAGCAGCTGATCGGTTAAATCTTAAATCCGGCATGATTCTCCGGACCTCAACAAGCGTTCTTTTCGTGATTCCGAACGGGGACCACTGGGTGATTGGCACAACTGACTCAGAGTGGCAATTAAATAAAGCTCATCCCGCCGCCACCAAATGTGACATCCGATACCTTCTGCAAACTATTAACTCCGTCATTGCATCCCCATTATCCGAAGAGGACGTCATCGGTGTTTATGCAGGGCTGCGCCCCCTACTAACCGGCGAATCAGATACAACAAGTCAACTGAGCCGTGAACACGCAGTTACCCATCCTGCCCCTGGCTTGGTGTCGATTTCAGGAGGAAAGTACACAACCTACAGAGTCATGGCTGCAGAAACGATTGACGCAGTCGGAGTGGACCAAGACCGAAAACTTCCGCACTCCAAAACCGAAAATCTCCCTCTCATAGGGGCCAATGGCTTTGACACCATGACCGAGCAGCTGCAGGCACTTGCAACTGCGGCGACAGTTAGCCTGGACGTCACAAGGCATCTCTTTTCACGACACGGAACACGCGTACGTGAAATTTTAGAACTTATAGAAAATCGACCAACACTTTTAGACCGAATAGACCCTGCCCTTCCTTACATACAAGCCGAGATCGTTCACGCAGTGCGCTATGAAGGAGCTCTACATATCGAGGACATCTTGATTAGACGGACTCGTCTATCGATAGCGACAAAGGACAGAGGGGCCAATTCCGCTCCCCTTGTTGCCGATCTAATGGCCAGCGAACTTGGATGGGACGAATCTCGCATTCAGAGAGAAATACATCACTACGTAACCCGGGTTGAATCAGAACTTGCTAGCCACAACCAGAGCGATGATGAGTCAGCTGAAGCTTCGCTACTGACCGCCGGCGAAATTCGGGGAAGTTTTCACTAGTTATCTCGATCGAGCACCAATCGGTGCTTTTGCACTTTTCCTAAGGCGTTTTTGGGCAGACTGGCAACTCTTCGCACGTGCGTCGGCCGCTTGTAATGCGCTAGGCGTCGGCCGACAAAATCTCTAGCTTCTTCATACCCAATGTCTCTATCTGCGACCACAAAAGCTGCGACTGCCTCGCCCCATTCATCATCGGCGACACCCACGACGGCACACTCAGTAATGGCGTCATGCTCGCACAGAACGTCTTCAATTTCCCTCGGATAGATATTAAAGCCCCCAGAAATGATTAGCTCTTTCGCTCGACCAGTGATTGCAAGGTAGCCATCTTCGTCGAGACGTCCTAGATCACCTGTTCTAAACCAGCCATCTCTAAAGGCCTCAGCGTTGGCATCGGGGCGTTCCCAATAACCTTCGAACACATTCGGACCTCGGACCTCTATTTCGGATGCGTCGCCTTCGAGACGTATTTCCACACCAGGTAAGGGGATCCCCACCGAACCAGCTTTCCTGGCTCCTTCGTAGAGGTTAGATACCAACATCGCCGTTTCCGTCATGCCGTATCGTTCCAAAACCACTTGCCCACTTTCCCGTTGTATCGATTCGTGGAGACTGGATGACAGAGGGGCCGACCCGGATACACAAAGCCTAAGTACATCTAGTTCGTTCGCCCGACCGGAATCTATTATCCGCGAGTACATCGTTGGGACCCCAAAAAACAAAGTCGCTTTAAACTCACTGATTGCGTTGAGGACCTGGTCTACTTTGAACTGCGGTAACAAAACCGCCTTGGCACCAACGGCAAGTGAACCATGCAGGCCAACTCCTAGTCCGTGCATATGGAAAAGAGGTAAAGCCAAGATCAATGTGTCATGCGATGTCCAACGCCAAGCTATCTCTAAACCTCGTATCGACGACAAAAGGTTGCCATGGGACAGCACCGCGCCCTTTGGTCGGCCGGTGGTGCCTGACGTATAGCCGATCAAAGCGGGGTGAGAAGCCTTCACCGCGTCCAAGGAAATATCGGGCCCCTCATCCAGCGAGATTGAAGGTGGAGTAAGGACAATGTTCTTATCTACGGCGCGAATCCATTCTCCCCATTCAGCATCTTCAATGATCGCAACCCTAGGTCGAGCATCTGAAACTACGTGAGCTACTTCGTCGGCGCGATATGCGCCATTGGTCGGCATCACAATCGCGCCAAGTCGGAGCGCAGCCGTGTGAGCAACAACTAAGTCGACGGAACTCGAAGCGCTTATTAGGACTCGGTCTCCTGCTGCCACCCCGGCGCGAGCTAATTTACGCGCTGCAATTTGTGACCGCGCGAGTAGTGTGCCGCCATTTATCCAGCCCTGTTTAGGGTCGTGAATAACCTCGCGTTGAGGATCGCGCATCCAACGATCGACCCATACTGAAGGAAGAGTATCTCCGGCCAGCAGATCCACTTCGGACTCCGCAATTGTTTGAGGAAGGTGTTTAAGCCATGCAGTCATCTTCAGGGCACTTTCCTAGTGAGTCTGGCTTTGACCCTAGCGCAATACCTCACAATGTGAGGGTTCACCGCATACAGGTGGCATAGCAATGCATTGTCATCGGAATGTAGCACCCCCAACGGGATTTGAACCCGTGCCGCCACCTTGAGAGGGTGGTGTCCTAGGCCGCTAGACGATGGGGGCAGACCGGGGCCTAGATCCCCGAGCGAAGAGTCATCATAGCGAGCGGGCCTTGCGTCGCCACCAAAGATCAGAGCTTCACTTGGGTACTTGATTTTTTCTTCCCAGTCCCGCCAGACCTCGGGGAAACAAAAATGTCAATATGATCAAACCCACCCCAAAGACAAATGCAGATTCATCGAGAAGGTCAAAGAATTCTCCGAGTGGCCCCAATCCGTCATAGCCAGCTAGCGCCGAGCCTGCCTTACCTAAAACAGTTCGCGCCAAGACTCCTAACACCGAACCCCATATCGTTCCCAAGCCGCCGATAACAGCTGACGCATAGATAACAAGCGACTCCTGAGCGGGATATTTGTCTTGAGAGACAAACGGTACGAGCAACACCTGCAATGCTCCACAAAGACCTGCTATTCCTGCACTAATGGCGAACGTCGTCACGCGAGCCGCAACTAAGTCGATCCCGTATATAGCCGCAGCCATGTGATTATCTCTGAGGGCTCTCATGGATCGGCCAAAGCGACTATTCACCAAATTCCAAGTAGCCCACAACACGAGCACAACGATCAGAACACAAAACACGTATCGGTAGACAGATGAGGCCATCCGCCCGTCTGAGGGCCACCAACCAGGCGCATCAAATCGGGCATCAATGGACCGGCCGCTCACACCGCCTGTGATCGAAGGGAAGCGTTTACTTAAAGGCCTGAAAACGATCGCCAGTCCTAGAGTCACTAAAGCTAGGTGAATTCCCCTAATACGGAGCGCTGGTACACCCACCAAAGCTCCAGCTAGGCCAGCGGTTATAGCTCCTAAGGCAATGGCCAGAAGCCAAGGCAGCTGTAGATCTCCTACGTAATAACCGGTAGCAAACGCTCCCACCCCAACAAACACGCCATGACCTAGGCTGATCATGCCTCCATAACCCGTCGCAATGTTCACACCCAGGACTGCTAGCACGCTGACAACAATCTGAGTCGCCTGACGAAGTGACGTTGTTGTCGTTAAGAAAGGGATAGCGACGAGCAATCCGGCCAGGACAATCAGGCCGGCGACACTCACCGGTGTAAAGCGTCGTGGAGCCTGTGCGCTCATATTCGCTCGATTCGCTGGGTGCCGAATAGTCCTGCGGGCCGAATCAACAATATGACTACCATCGCAACCAGAGCTGGAAGAACACTCAACTCAAAACCGATGAACGGAACGTACGCAGGGATCAGAGTTTGGCTGAGCCCAATAATAAGCCCTCCGAGCAACGCCCCTTTCGGGGAATCGAGGCCGCCCAAAGTTGCGGCGGCAAAAGCGTAAACGAGCACTCTCAGCATCATGTTTGGTTCCAAAAGAACTGAATTCGCGCTGAGACATGCCGCTAGAGCACCAAAACCCGATGCCATGGCCCATCCGTACATGAGTGTTGGGCCGACTCGAACTCCGACTAGTTCTGCGTTTGAAGGACTTATCGACACGGCCCGAAAAGCAAGGCCTGTTTTCGTATGTCGCAGCAACAGAACGAGGAGAATTAAAGCCGAAAGCAAAATTACCCAAACACCAACAGTTGAATATCGAAGTCTCGCACCCAAGATCGTGAAATGTTGACCGGCACCTGTGGGAAAGATCGCTGGAAAGAACCTTGGCCCAGTTCCCCACCATTGAGCCATCAGCGAGTTGGTAGCTAAAAGAAGACCGATAGTGATGTTAACGAGCGCCACATCTGACGCTCCGCCCAGTGGTCTAATCAGCGCTCGCTCGGTCATGGCGCCAGCCGCCATCCCACATAGCACTGCGCCGAAGATTGCCAAGGGAATTGAAAACGGAACGCCAGGAATTAAACCTGCTAGGCCACCGCCCGTAAGTCGGGGCTGGGGTCCAGCCAGCAAAACGAAGGCAATGTAGGCAGTAAAAGTTGCCATTTCGCCTTGCGCGAAGTTAAGGAGCCCGGTGGAGCGAAAAATAATAACAAGCGCTAAGGCGAGAGATGAGTAGATAGCGCTATTAAATAGCGCATCAAAAATTCGCTGAAGTAGGAGGACTAGATCCATAGTGAATTATGCGTTGAAGGTAGCAAGAGGTTTGTCCTAGATCGCGGTTCGGGGGTGGCCTTAGCCACCCCCGAGAAACCGCTTAGCAAATTTTAGCTTTTAGTAATTTAGGATGAAGCGTTGAGCCGCGTAGACAATTACAAAAGCAGTTCCTAGAAGACCAAGCAGCCGAGCCGTGTTGGCAGGTCCCTTGATCGAATCTGGGCGTTTACCTTCGGCGTGGGCTTTTAGTTCGTTTGTCGCAACCAGAACTGCAACAGGTGCGAACAAGATGATCATCCTGAATCCAAATGCAAAGACGCCAACGATCAGACTGTTGATATTCATCGCAAGCCAACCAATCGCCAAACAAACTGGACCTGCAATTGACAGCTTCATAGCAGCGTCCGCGCGGGTTGATTCCATACCCGGATCAAAGGACTCTATAGGCTGAATTGGTTCCCCGGAAGGCGCCAACGGCACGACCCTTATAAGTTTGGCTTGCACCATTCTCGCTAGGGAGACGATGCCACCTGGTGCGAAGAAAGTAAACAGAATTAGGATGAGGCCGAAGATTGCTTTCGCCAACGGGCCATCGCCGTTAAGGGTGTAAAGCCCAAGAGGAATAGAAATTCTCTTGGTCAAGTCATTGACCCATACAACGAAGAGGCCACCGACTATTGAGCCTTGGATTGTTCCAACACCGCCAAGCACAAGGCCGATGATGAGGTCAATAGCGAGCAGGAAGGTGAAGTCCTGTCCGGCGACAAACCCTTTGTCCAAGCACCACATCAAACCGGCCAATGAGCCGATCGATGCACTGATGGCAAAGTTCATGGTTTTGACAACGGGCAAGTTGACGCCGTATACCGCCGCACCTGCCTCGTTATCACGGATCGCTAGGACAGCTCGGCCCGGCCTACTGCGGAGATAGTTGGTGACCAACATCAATGTGATGCCAATCATTACTACAATTATCCAATACCTATAGGCGGAACCGCCGCGAGCGCCAGTAACGCCCGGCAACCACTGCAAGAAATCGGGCGCTATGACCTCTTCCGAAACACCTTTGCCATTGGGGCCACCCGTTCTGGCGGCAATTCCGAGTTCGTCAATATTCACCAATGTCGGGAATACTGCCGCCTGGGCGATCGTGACGAGGGCCAGATATAAGCCTTTCACTCTCAACGCAGGAAGGCCAATGATAACCCCCATGATGAAGCCGACTATCAGGACTATGGGTATTACTTGCCAATAATCCCAATTTTCGTCTTGAACCATTGATGCAGTGACGAAGGCACCTATACCCATGAAGGCTGAGTGACCTAAGGCGAGCATGCCGTTGAAACCAACGACAAGATTCACCGCAAGGATCGCGACGCTGAGCACTAAGGCTCGGTTCATTTTGCCTATCTCGAAGGGTTCGAGAACAAGTGGCGTCAACAGCAGGAAGCCTGCTAGGTAAAGCCATTGGGCATATTTCCATTTTTTGTGTTCTGCGCTGTCTTTTGCAACGACAACCAGTGGTGTACTCATTTTTGAATCTCCTCTTGTTGTTGTTTCGCTAGACGCGCTCGACTCGGCGAGTACCGAAGAGGCCCGCAGGTCGGAACAGTAGGACGATAAGGATTATGAGGAACGCTGCAGCGAGCTGCAGGATCGACATGTAGAGCTGCCCAAAGACGACCACGCCACCCCAGGTGACAAGGACGGCTTGGATGAGACCCACAAGGATTCCTCCAAGGACTGCGCCACCTTGGCTATCAAGGCCTCCAAGGGCCGCTCCAGCCAAAGCGTAGATAAGGATGGTTGCCATCATGTTCGGGTTCACGCCGCCAAGCTGGGGGGCCACTAGAACGGCACCCAAAGTTCCGAAGGCTGATGCAATCGCCCAACCGAATCCCAAGGTGCGGCCTGTGTGGACTCCCACGAGACGTGCAGATTCGACATTCGAAGACACCGCTCGGAAAGCCAGGCCGGCTTTGGTCTTATTAAGAATAAGAGACAAAGCAAATAGCGCTAGCGCCAGCGTGAGCCAGATACCGATTGATTGGTACTTCAAGCGACTGCCAAGTACTTCCACGTAACGATCGCCGCCAAGGCTTGGCACCCAATCCGGGAACTTGCCGAATGGATTCGTCAAGATACGGACCTGGTAGTTCCAGATGTCACCAGCTACGGCGTTGATAATAAGGAATAAACCTAAGGTAATCAGCACGACAGGAAGGTGATCTTCAGGGTCGAAGGGCCGGGTCAACGTTCGTTCGATCAGAACGCCTAGTCCCGCACTCAATCCCATGGCAATCGCCATCGACAGCCAGAGCCAAATGCCTTGCTCCATATGGAGAACGTATACAAGGAAGGCTCCGAGCATTGCCAACTCGCCGGTAGCGAAGTTAATAAGCGTCGTGGCCTTAAAGATAAGAACGAGCGAAAGCGCTACAGCACCATAAATAGCACCAAGGCTTAAGCCGTTGAAGATGAAGTCCGGTAGGACATCGAAGTTCCAGTTCATTGTTAAGCCCCCTCCTTAAGCGCCTAGGTACGCTTCCTGCACAGCAGGATCGTTCCTAAGTTGGTCAGCGGATCCAGACAGTGTTATTTCGCCAGACTCAATCACGTAACCGTAGTCAGCCATTTCCAGTGCAAGGTTGGCGTTTTGTTCAACGATCAGCATCGTCAAACCGGTTTCCTTGTTGAGAGTACCGAAGCGTTCAAATAGGTCTTCAATGATCAGCGGAGCCAACCCTAGCGATGGCTCGTCAAGTAGCAATAATCGCGGCCTGCACATGAGTGCACGAGCTACGGCAAGCATCTGCTGCTCACCACCCGACAGGGAACCAGCTAACTGATCTTGACGCTCTGCAAGGCGTGGAAAGATTTCAAACCAACGCTCTACATCGTCGCGAACTTCGCCGTCTTTTCGGGTGTATGCACCGATCATCAGATTGTCCATAGTGGACAGCTCTGGAAAAGTACCTCGACCCTGGGGAACATGAGCCACGCCGCGGCGCACAATTTCGGCAGTTCCCGTGCGAGTTATGTCCTCTTCTCCTAGCGTCACTTTGCCACTAGTCGAGCACATATTGCATATCGCTCGGAGGGTGGTCGTTTTACCGGCACCATTTGCTCCGAGGATCACTGAGACACCTTTAGCGGCGACCTCGAAGTTCAAGCCTCTAAGGACTTCAACAGCGCCGTACGAGGCATGCAGGTCTTCGACCTTCAAGCCGACTTCGTCAAAAACGTCATCAACCATTACGAGCTCCCCAAGTAGGCCTCAATGACCTCTGGGTCGTTGCGAACGACATCCGGGTCACCATCGGCAATTTTTCGACCAAAGTTAAGAACCACAAGTTTCTCGCTGATACCGAGAACCATTCGCATGTGGTGCTCAACCAGAAGAACCGTCAGATTATGACGATCGCGAAGATCTTTGATGTCCTGCGCCAACGAGTCAACCTCGCTATGAGTCAAACCTGATGCCGGTTCGTCCAACATAATGAGTCGAGGGTTCGCAATAAGAGCCCTAGCTAACTCAATGCGCTTCAATGTTCCGAACGGCAATCCAGCAGCCGGGCTGTAGGCCACGTCCGTCAGATTAAGTTCATCCAGAGCAGCCCAAGCGCGATCCCTCAAGTCCGCTTCCTCGCTGCGCATTGAAGGCAACCGAAGCGCGGAACTTAAGACATTCGACTTGGTATTGGTGTGATCCCCAACCATGACGTTTTCGATTACGGTCATGCCTGGCCACAAGGCCAAGTTTTGGAATGTGCGATAAACACCAACGCGACTAATTTCATGGGCCGACATCGCAGTCAGATCTTGCCCATCAAAAGTAACCGATCCCTGTGTTGGGTCATAAATACGACTTACGACATTGAACAGCGTAGTTTTTCCTGCACCGTTCGGTCCGATGAGCCCGAGGATCTGTCCTTCATCCATAGTGAATGACAGGTCGTCGAGCGCAACAATTCCGCCGAACCGGACTGTTATGTCTGAGACTTCGAGCAACGCCACGCGTTGCACCCCCTCTCTCCTTCAACGCCTGGGCGTAGTGCCCAGCGAATGCGCAAGTTACCAGCCTGAACCGGCGGCGCAAGTTTGTTTGGTTACTAACTAGCTTTATAGATGTGCTTTCTTAGTCGAAATAAACGCGAAAAGCGCTTAATCAACCAACGTAATTTATAAGAATACTAAATAAATGTGTTCTTTAGCTATTTCTAAAATTTCTTAATTTATGTTCGGGGAGGAGGACTTGAACCCCCAATGACTGGATCAGAACCAGTTGTGTTGCCAATTACACCATCCCCGATCGGGTCAAAATCTTAAATCTTAAACACGAGAGGGCAAGGGTAGCGCGGCGATTTCCCGCAACAAACTGCGACAACGTGATGCTTTCTATTAACGCTGAGCTTCGACAAGCTTTTGCAATGCGTTGCCAAGCCTTTCGACGACAACTTCCCTTCCGAGAAAATACATTGATTCAAATAGAGGCGGGCCGACTGTCCGACCGGTAATCGCCACTCGAATAGGTGCCTGCGCCTTGCCGAGCTTCAATTCGTGACTCTCAGCGATTTTTCGAACAGCTTCGTGAAGAGCTTCAACATTCCATTCCACGTCGGCTAAGACAGAGCGAGCCGCTTCAAGAATCGATCGCGCTGAATCTTTGAGCATAACTTTTTGCCATGCATCAGAGTCCATCTCCTGGTTGTCCCAAAAGAAGAAATCCAATTGTTTAGGAGCTTCAGCTAGAACACGAGTGCGTTCTTGCACTAAGGGCGCAACTTGCCGAAGCACCTCATCATCGACGTTTCCAGCCCAATCTTCTTCCTCCAACCAAGGAGCTATCGATTTACCGAACTCTTCGGGCGACAACGCTCTTATGTATTCACCGTTTATCGCTTCAAGCTTCTTGACGTCGAACATGGCTGCAGAAGGATTGACGTCCGCTATATCAAACATCTCAATAATCTCAGAGATCGGTCGAACCTCAACATCATCTTTGGGGCCCCACCCCAGCAAAGCCAGGTAATTGACCATTGCCGTGGGCAAAATCCCTCGCTCCCTGTAAGCCTCCAAAGCGACGTCGTCACGCCGCTTCGACAGTTTCTTGCGCTGTTCGTTGATAATTAAGGGAAGGTGCGCGAATTTCAGCGGTGCAGACTCCCCCAGTGCCTCGCGCAGCAGGATTACCTTGGGCGTCACATTCACCAGATCTTCGCCCCGGACGACATGGGTGATGCCGAGGTCCAAATCATCAACGGCATTAGCCGTAAAAAATGTGGCTGTGCCATCGGCTCGACGGACAACAAAATCCTCAATGTGCTGGTTTTCGAATACGACAGCGCCTCTTATTTGATCATCCCAAGAAGTCGTCCCATCCTGCGGAACTCGAAATCGGATGGCGCCTTCATCCTCATAAGCAACGCCAGCCGAGATCCATTGTTCGACAGCATCATCATAAAGATCAGCTCGCTGGCTCTGTCTTACGGGCTCGCCGTCAAAATCAATTTCGAGCCAATCAAGCGATCTGTAGATATTGTCAATCAATTCAGGCTTGCTGAGCTCTGCATTTGTGTCCTCCACGCGGAGAATCAGCTCCCCACCTGACCCTCTAGCTACGAGCCAATTAAATAATGCAGTTCTCGCTGAACCTAGATGAAGAGAGCCCGTAGGTGCTGGGGCAAAACGAAGGCGAATGGAACTCACAGGTTCGATGGTACGAGAGTATTGGCTGTCTTTAGAGCTCTCTTCCAAAGATCTCTAATAGTTGGGTTTGTTCGTCTGCGCCGGGAGAGTAAGGAATCGGTGGGTCAAATAGCTCGGGCATCTTTGCCATTTGGTCCTTACGCTGCTGCGCCCACTCGAAAACAGCCCCGACTACTTCGTCATCAAGTCGCTCATCGACTCCCAGACCTACCGCCAAATCCCAAGCATGAACTGCTAAATCACTCGACCGGATTCGAAGAAACTCAATAGTCGGGATACTTTGCACCCCTAGAGCAACTTCGCTCTCTAAGTCGGCAGATCCGAAGGCCGCTACCGCATTCCTCCAAGACATCTCCCAAGCCATTTCGGGATCCTCCGCGACCACCTCTTGATCAACAGACATCACTTCATCAAACGGAGCGCCCTCAAGAATTAGCGAAGCTCGCATATTTTCAACTACACAGTGTGAGACCAAGTCATAAACATCCCATTCATCGCACGGAGTCGAAGCCTCCCAATATTCAGGAAGAATTTGACGTATTCGAAAGTCGACTTCTCCAGCAGCGATCTGGTGGATCCGTAACCAATTCACATCCGGAGTTAATTCTTCTAGCACTGACCTGTGCCGCAAGAGGGATCAGATACATCTAACCAAAGACCAGGGGGCCGCCCATGTTTAGCCAAAAGTCGAAGCGTTGGTGGAGTCGACATATCGAACTCAAGCGATGCCAACGATGGCCAAATTTCCACTTCAGGCTCTACTGCAGAAATTCTATCGACAAGCACGTCATCTAATCCTGCGCCTGCTCTTATGGCCTGCTGCAGGTCATAACCCAGAACAGTGAGTTCTACGATGCGACTCCAAATCAGTTGTCTGTGGTTCGGACTGAATCCAGAACTGTGATCGAGTCCGGATGCAACTGTCAGCACGGTGCGTATCGATTCCACAACTACTTGGCTTGGGTCTGTCCCAAGTTCGACCGTCGCTGGGTGCTCTTGGCCACTTAATACAGCGGCAGTCGCAATGTTGCTATTGGCCACTTGAGTCAGTAAATCGCCAACAGTAAGTCCGCTCATCGGCTCCGCAAGGTTCATAGGAAGATGTTCCCAAGCTGGGAGACGCATTCGTGCAGCAAAGTCTGTGCAAGCCCTCCTATGCAGACGCAGTAGCTCACGGTCAGGCGTTGAGTCGGTCATTCGAACTCCAATAATGACGCCCAATCGAGCGAGTGTTGATCCTCTAGAGCTTTAGGCGACATCGCTAAGCTCTCGTTCGGGACTGTCGCGACGAGTCTTCGAACGTCAGAGTAGTGGTGACCCTCTGAGACTCCTTCGAAACGTTTAAGACGTTCTGCGACGAGCTGCTGATCGGGCTCCAAGTCGAGAAAACCCCAGATACGAAATGCTATTTCCAGATCATGAACTACCGGAGCTCGACCGAATAACGAAGCTCTCTTAAGGGCGATCTGAACACATCCCTTCTCGACATCTTCACGATGTTCCCCGTCCGCCAAGTAGATCCGGTCACGAAAAGTTTTGCATAGCCGCAATGCAAAACCTTGGTCGGGTCCCTGATGTCCCATAAGTCCGCCGCTCGGCTGGCCAGATGATAGATCTCCGGGCCGTTCAGCTTTCCAGGACGGTGGGACCACCTCTGGAGACCGATAGCTGTCTACATAGTTATTGGGAGACATGGGTACATGTCGAGGAGCAGACATCACTTCTTAGTCTAGAGAAGTATCGACTCTTGTGCGGTATCTATGCAGCGCATAGATCAATGCGTCTCGCAGCGCTAACCAGGAAGCCTCAATAATATTTTCGGACAAACCTATAGTCGTCCATGTCGCATCAGAGTCAGCGC
>DKNM01000066.1:527-7155 GCA_002470695.1 Candidatus Neomicrothrix sp. UBA7388 | reverse complement strand
GCTTTTTTGTTTGGATTAAGGCCCGAGTCCTGTAGCGCCCACCAACCAAAAACCCGCACCAACACTGAACATCACCCAAAGGCACCAATTGCCAGATGGTGGTGTGAGTAGCCAGTCGAGTAGCCACACGCATCTAGACGCCTTCCAACATGCTTGGCTTGGGCCGGGTGTGCCAACTACGATGTGGTCACTCAGGCAACCGCCTGGGGTAAAAGCTCTTCGTGGCCCACAGTGCCGGTACTGTTCAGTGATCTTTACTTGGAGAAGCAGACCAGAGCCGAACGAAAGCCAAGTCTCTTTGTGACACGACTGGAGGAGTAATGCAACATGCACACGCTGGACTTGAGAATCCTGAGTATTACGTTCCCGGGTTACCCGTTGATTATGTCGCCTCACGCTATGGCATACCCCAATCAGAGATCGCGAAGTTAGGTTCCGCCGAAAATCCGCACGGCACGTCTCCCCTGGCAAAAGCAGCGGTTGAAGCTTGTCTTAATGATCTCCATCTTTATCCGTCTTGGACCGCCGACCCATTACGAGAGAAAATCGCGTCAACTTACGGTTTTCAAGCTGAAGAAGTGATCTGTGGCGCTGGTGAAACAGAGATTTTGTCCTTAATCACGCGAGCATTTTGTCCTCCTGGCGACAAGATTCAAATGCCAGGTCCCTGTTTCCCTATCTACCATCTCTTTGCTGAGGCGGAGGGTCGGACTCCTGTGTTGGTTCACTCAGCCACCAATCCTGTAACGATGGACTTGGAGGTAGACACCTACATCAACGCCATTGACGAGAACACCCGCGTGGTCTATGTCACCAACCCACATAGCCCGTCCGGCACCTGGCTTACCGAGGCGGAGCTTCGGCGAATCATTGAAGCTTCACCTAATGCATTAGTGGTGTTGGACGAGGCTTATGTTCACTATTCCGATACTGAGGGTTATATCCATTTGGCGTCGGAGTACCAAAATTTGGCTGTGCTGCGAACATTTTCAAAGGCATTCGGGTTAGCTGGCTTGCGCATCGGTTTCGGAGTCGCTTCTAAACAGATCATCAATGCTTTGCTGGCAGTTAAACCAACATGGAACATGGGTCAACTGCAGATTGCAGGCGGGATTGCAGCTCTAGACGACCATGCGCACGTCGAGAGAACAGTTCAAACGATTATCGAGAACCGCGATTACGTCCAAAATAGGTTTGGCGAACTCGATCGATTTCGGATGGTCGAAGGAAGCAGATCAAACTTCTTTTTAATAGAAATCCTTGATCCTGATACCGATTCCACAAAAGTCTTTGAGGGGCTTCTTGAGCGGGGGGTCATAGTGAAGGACGGATCAGTGTCTTTTCGCGGCTTACAAGATCGCTTTTTGCGGTCAGACGTCAATCTCAAACCACACATGGATCGTCTCATCGATGCCCTCGCCGACCTCCCTTAGTCAAACTGCTCAGCTGGCCAACTTTTTAACCCAACTGAACGGGTCAATTGACCGGCGCCTACTAGAACTTGCTGCAGCGAGACTCGTCGATACCTCAGCAGTGATGATCTTTGGTTCCGAACAGCCATGGTCACGTTCAGTCATCGATCATTCACTGACTTCGGGAGCAAGCGGGAATTGCACAGTTATAGGGCAACGTGAAGCAACGACCTCTGCAATGGCAGCATTAGCTAATGGCGCATCAGCTCACGCTTTTGAATTAGACGACGTTCACGAAGAAGCCATAAGCCATCCGGGAGCAGTCGTAATACCAGCAGCGCTCGCACTCGCAGAGGAACTGAACAAATCAGGCCATGATCTCCTTGAGGCCATTGTTATTGGCTACGAAGCAATGGGTCGTGCCGGTATTGCGGTTGGACCGGCCTCTCACATGTTGGCTGGTTTTCACCCAACATCAATGTCCGGTGTTTTCGGGGCTGCCGCCGCTGCGGGTCGACTCCTAAACTTTGACTCCTCGAAAATGAACCACGCCCTTGGGATAGCAGCTTCCTTAGCATCTGGGACGATGGAATTTGCCAGTTCAGGGGGTATGGCCAAACGACTCCATGCTGGAAGAGCAGCGGAAGGCGGTCTAACCGCCGCTCTATTGGCTGCCCGTGGTTTTGAAGGATCATTGGACGGTCTTGCCGGCACATACGGTTTCTGCCGAATCTTTACCGATGAGCCGCAACTGGAACTGCTTACAGATCGCCTCGGACAACGCTGGATGCTGGACGAAGTTACGGTTAAACCATACGCAGCCTGCAGTGACATCCATCCAATGATCCAAGCAACCATGCAGCTCAGAAGCGAATACCAATTTGAACCCGGCGATATAGAAAGCATCGAATTAGAGGGCCCAACGAAAGCTGCTGTACAGAACGATATGGACGGCACCACGTCAGTCATGGCGGCCCAATACTCTGCGCAATTTAACGTGGCTGCGGCACTGATCAGCGACCCAATCGACCCTGATACCTACCAACCCGAAAATATTTGCCAGCCGCAATTTGCCGC
Source organism: Candidatus Neomicrothrix sp. UBA7388 (assembly GCA_002470695.1). Lineage (GTDB taxonomy): Bacteria > Actinomycetota > Acidimicrobiia > Acidimicrobiales > Poriferisodalaceae > UBA7388. The sequence goes on along the minus strand of DKNM01000066.1, from coordinate 4,666 downwards.
ATTGCAGCAAAAAGTGACTTCGATTCGAGCCGCAGAAGAGTTAGATGCAACCTACGCATGGAAGATGGGCGGAAGAGTAATAATCAATCTGAGTAGCGGCAAGAAAATAAGCGCAACCGTTCACGGCCAAAAAGGTTCAATGCATGATCCGCTAGAGGCGCCTGAACTAGCGGCGAAATTCTCCCGTTTGACCCAGGGCCGTGTTAATCCCAAGCTGGAGGAGTTGCTTTGGAGTATCGACGACGCAGAAGATCTGACGGGCCTCGCAGCCACATTGCGCCAAAGCACCAATGGGTAAGGCAACTCACAGACTGACCTTGCGCCTTCAGATTGCAATTCTTCAGATAACGAACTGCGCTTCATGACTAGTACGCGGGTCTCGCCCAAATGTTCTGCATCGTTAACAAGGTTGTTACCTAGCAGCATTGTTTGCGCAATGCTGCGCGATTAGTTCTACTAGTGCGTAACTTCGGAGGGCAAGATGCATAAGTTTGGTTTGATGATCAGTTCGGGAGCTCCGACCCGAGCTGGTGGGCCAGATCTGCCAAATGGTTTTGGAGATATGGTTGCACAGGCGCAGTGGGCCGAAGAAAAAGGCTTCGAATGCGTCTGGGTTGGAGAGGGACGGTTAGCCAGTAACGGGGTTATCCCGATGTCTGTGATCGCGGCATACACCAAACGCATAAAAATAGGCAGCGGTATTCTTCCTTATCGAACGCGCAACCCCGCCCTTCTTGCCGTGACTGCGAAGACCCTCGACGATTTAGCTCCTGGACGCATCCGATTGGGTCTTGGTGGCTGGTGGGAACCACTAGCTACCCGAGTGGGTTTACCTAACGACAAACCTTTAAAGGCAATGCGCGAAATCATTACCGTGGTGCGACAACTGCTGAACGGCGAGGAAGTCACCTACCAAGGTGAGTTTGTTGATCTTGACAGTGTCAAGTTCGACGGAGCAGCAGACGATTTTGGAAAGTCTTATCCCGTAGAAATTCATATAGGCGCTGTGCGCATGGGCATGTGTGCACTGTCAGGTGAAATTGCTGACGGGGTACTGCTCGATTTTCTTGTTCCACCGTCGTACAACGACGAAGCCATCGCTGCAGTCCAACGAGGCGCAGAGAAATCTGGGCGGTCATTAGATAACTTTCAGGTACCGCAATTGATCGCCGTCTCCGTCAACAACGATGACCCACAACAAGGGATCGATGATTGCAAAGAGTTTCTGACCCAATACATTGCTCAACAACCTCACATCACAGAGTTCAGCGGTGCGGACGAAGACCTCGTAGCCAGAATTAAAGAGATCATGGGGTGGCCAGCAACCAAGGCACAGATACACGAAGCCATGAAACTTGTATCTAACGACCTGACTCAAAGTGTCGCTGCTTGCGGCACTGCTACCGACGCTCTCGATCGGATTTCCGAATGGGTTGATAAAGGCTGCACGGAACCAGTTTTAACTCCCCTTGGGCAAAACGCTTTTGGCACCCTTGAACAAATTGCCAAGGCGGCAAACCTAGGTAATGTCTAAGGGCAGTGAGTAGTAACAATTCGGGGGACAACCCCACACTCTCTGAAGAAGTAGACGATTCCTCCAGCTCCATCCAAGAGCGTTTACGAGCCGGAGCACGTCAGGTTTTAGTTGCTTTCTTTTTGCTGGTGCTAGCCGCTGCTCTTTGGGAACTGGCAAAGGTAATCACCGGTAGCAACGATCGAACAATGCCCCATATTTGGGACACTCTGAGCTTTCTTGGGAGTACAACTTCACAAAACGAGAATTACTCATGGTTCTTATTTAAGAATGCTTGGTCCACGGCTAAGGCGAGTTTGATTGGTCTTCTCGTCGGAACTGCTTTTGGATTAGTCACTGGCACCTCGATAGCAAGAAGTAGATTCGTTGGGAATGGGCTGATGCCACTCATCGTCGCTGCTCAGGCAGTACCTATCGTGGCTATAGCCCCTGCACTCGTACTGTGGCTTGGCACCGGCGGAGTGACGAAGACTGTTATTACGACATATTTGACGTTCTTTCCCATCACGGTCGCAACCGCACGCGGTATCCAATCAGTACCGAAAGAAAGCCACGAGTTACTCAGAACTTACGGCGCCTCTAAACGGACCAGTTTGAGAATTTTAGAGCTTCCATTCGCGTCACCTCTAATCTTCGTCGGCTTAGAAACCGCCGCAGCGTTTTCGGTAGTCGGGGCGATCGTCGCAGAGTTGCCGTTCGGTTCAAAAGAAGGCTTGGGCGTAGTGATTCTCACTTCTTGGCAGTTCTACATAACTGAGCCTCGGGCCCTGTATTGCGTTGCGTTGACTTCATGCGCTTTGGGAGCAGTTTTCGTTCTATCAGTCCGGTTGATGGCATATTTCGCCCTCGGCCCGAGATCTCAGGGAGAAGTACTCTAAATATGAGTGGGGAAAGTCAAAATTTCGGATTACGTGCCACACAATTAGGGAAGCGTTTCTCTAGCAAAGGTGGAGACGTTCAGGCCCTTGAAAATGTAGATCTAGAAGTCAAACAAGGCGGATTTATGTCGATTATTGGGCCATCGGGCTGCGGAAAATCGACACTCTTGAGGGCTTTTTCCGATCTCGTTGAACCTTCGACAGGTGAAATTTCCGTTAATGGAAAACTCCCTTCGGAAGCTCGTGCTGCGCGCGAATTCGGGGTTGTTTTCCAGTCCCCGAATTTGCTTCCGTGGCGAACCGTCTTACGCAACGTGACGCTTCCTCTGCAAGTGATGGGCGTGGACCGTCAAAGCAGAAATCAAACTGCCCAAGAAATGCTTGACTTAGTGGGGTTGGAATCTTTCTCTCGACATCATCCATGGCAATTGTCCGGTGGTATGCAACAACGAGTCGCTATCGCTAGAGCTCTATCTACTAACCCCAGCGTTCTTTTGATGGATGAACCGTTCGGGGCATTGGACGAAATTACACGAGACAGACTGAATCTCGAACTAATGCGAATATGGGGCAATCTCTCTGCCACTATTTTGTTCATCACCCACAGCATTACTGAAGCCGTGTTTCTTTCATCTCAGATAGCGGTTATGTCGAGTCGCCCGGGTCGCATCACCGAACTAATCGACGTCAATATTCCGTATCCAAGAAATACTGAAACACGCGACTTGCCTGAGTTTTATGAACTGGTTATCGAGGTCCGTCGAGCCCTACTAGAAGCAAGCGCCTTAACCACATGACTACTGAAGACGCAGCCGTCGCTGGTGACGCAACCGACAAAAAAGGCCAAAAAAACCTGCCATTAGGTGTGGTGCTTACCCCAACGTTGTTCTTCGTCGCGTTTATCACAATTTGGGAATTGGTCGTCAGGATTCGCGACATACAAGTCCTTCTATTGCCTGCTCCTTCTGCCATTTGGGCAATGTTCCTGGAAGATTTTGGCCTGCTAGTTGAGCTCGCAGTGAACACCGGTATTGAAGCAGGAAAGGGTGTCTTGATTGGCTCGCTCATTGCAATTGGTTTAGCGGGTCTCGTACATGGGATTAGCTGGCTGAATCAGGGACTCCTCAGCTATTCCTCTACGATAAAAGCCCTCCCAACGGTTGCTCTGTACCCAATAATGACCGTTTTCTTTGGTGTCACGTCCAAAGCAGTTGTAGCGATGGTTGCCGTAGGAGTGGCTCCCATCATGTTCACCTTTGCTTCAAGGGGTTTCAGCGGGACTTCCGAACACGACGAATTGATGCGTTCAATTTCAGCAAATTGGCGGACACGAATGACCGCTCTGGTGCTCCCTCGCTCCCTTCCATATGTAATGGCAGGACTTCGGACCGCCGTTCCACTGTCAATCATTATTTCCATAATTTCGGAATACTTTGGCGGCAGCGTGTCGACTCTTGGGGCTTACATCCGTCGCGAATCAACCCTTCTGCACACTGTTCAGGTTTGGTCAGCAATTGTCATGGCTTGTATTCTCGGGGTACTGGTCTTCGTCGCAGTTTCTCTCCTTGACAGGTATTTCTTACGTTGGCACTCCTCGCGCCGAGAGATCTAAGTTCCTTTTGTTTTTCCAGTCACGGCACGCCCAAATGTTCTGCATCGTTAACAATGTTGTTACCTAGCAGCTTTATTTGCGCAATGCTGCGCCATTAGGTTGCCCTTGTCTAAGC
>DKNM01000066.1:0-210 GCA_002470695.1 Candidatus Neomicrothrix sp. UBA7388 | reverse complement strand
CCCTTGTCCAATGCTTAGAAGGGGCCAACCTTGCGATTTTCAAGAACAAAACTAATTGCCGTACTTTTCGGTGTGCTCGGTCTAATAGCCGCAGCGTGCGGGAGTTCAGATGACTCAAGCTCCGGAAGTTCTTCCGGAAGTTCTGTCGTCAGCTCCGGAAGTTCTGTCGCCGAACCTGACGAACCTGCCGAGGAACCTGACGAACCTGCC